>JAFIHP010000023.1 GCA_017849335.1 Actinomycetales bacterium
ACCGCCGTTGCGCAACAAGGTCAGCTGCGAACTGACCAGCGGGTCGGACTCGAAGTTGTTCTGGACCTGCTGCGGACCGGGGATCGTGGTGTTGCTCGGCAGCTGGAGCACCCGGATCTTCCCGTAGTCAGGACCGGGGGCGGAGTCGACCGCCATGAACGCCGCCAGCGTCTGCCGTCGCTGCGGGGCGAAGGTCGTGGTCAGCGAGAACGCCGGCTCGTCCTGACCCGGCATCTCCAGCGTGAGGTAGTACGGCGGCTGGAAGACCTGGCCGGCGCTGACCGTCGGGTCGTCCGGCACGATCCACACGTCGGTGCCGTTGTAGAAGGTCGAGGCATCGGTGACGTGGTAGCGGCTCATGATCGTGCGCTGCACCTTGAACTGGTCCTGCGGGTAGCGCACGTGCGCCTCGATCGACTGCGGCATCTGCGACGCCGGCTGGACGACTCCGGGGAACGCCTTCATCCACGTCTGAAGCACGGGGTCGCTGGGGTCCCAGGCGTACAAGGTGACCGTGCCGTCGTAGGCGCCAACAACTGCCTTGACCGAGTTGCGCATGTAGTTGATCTGGTCGTTCGGCTGGAGCTGGGCCGGCAGCGTCCGGGTGCTGATCGAGTCGGCCGTGGCGTCGCTCAGGCTCACGCGGCTGCTGTACGGGTAGTCGTTCGACATGGTGTAGCCGTCGACGATCCACTTGATCCGCCCCTCGGCGACCACGGCGTACGGGTCCTGGTCGAGAGTGAGCCACGGCGCGACCTTCTCGACCCGGGTCAACGGGTCGCGGTCCCACATGATCCGCGAGTCGGAGTTCACGAGGTCCGACAGCAGGATGTTGACGTCCTGGAACTTCGTCGCGAACAGCGCGCGGCCGAACAGCGAGCCCATCGACACGCCACCGGTGCCCTGGTAGGTGTTCGTCTTCTGGCCGGTCGGACTCGCGTCGTCCGGGTAGTCCAGCTCGACGGACGGCGTGCCCTCCGGCGCGCCCACGATGCTGTACAGCGGGCTCGCCTCGCCGAAGTACACCCGCGGCTGCGCGACGTCGAGCGTGCCCGACGGCGGGATGTCGCTCTCGAAGAAGTCCGGCTGGCCGTTGTCGAGCGCCGTGTTGTCGTAGGCGGCGACGAACCCGTAACCGTGGGTGTAGACGAGCCGGTCGTTCGTCCAGTTGCGCTGCCCGTCCGGGATGCCGGCGAGGTTGATCTCGCGTACGGCCACGACCGCTCCGCGCTGCTTGTCGTCGAGCGTGTAGCGGTCGACGTCCAGTCGCGGGTTGAAGGCGTAGTAGCCGCGGATCTGCTGGAGCTGGTTGTAGGTCGGCGACACGACGGCCGGGTCGAGCAGCCGGATGTTCGTGAGCGTCCCCTGGCTCGCCTTGATCGTCTGCGCGGTCGGCGCGGAGACGGTGCCCGGGTAGGCCTCGATGTCGGCGTCGGCTATGTCGTAGGCGTCGCGCGTCGCGCTGATGTTCCGGTCGAGGTACGGCTGCTCCTTGACGAGCTCGCTCGGACGGACCTGGAACTGCTGCACGAAGATCGGGTAGATCGTGCCGATGGCCAGGCTGCTGGCCACCATCAGGACCGCGCCGATCGTCGGGATCGCCCAGTGCCGTCGGAACGCGTTCACGAAGAACAGCACCGCGACGAGCAGCGACACCGCGACCATGATGTTCAACGCGGGCAGCACTGCGTGCACGTCGGTGTACTTCAGGCCGGTGAACCCGGCGACGAGCTGCTGGCTCTGCGTGACCAGCTCGAAGCGGTCGTACCAGTACGAGACGGCCTTCAGCAGGACGAAGAGGCCGATCAGCACGCTGATCTGCGCCTGGGCAGCCGCGGTGGCACGATCACCGCGCGGCTGAAGCCGCAGCCCGCCGTACAGGTACTGCACGACCGCGACCACGATGAGGCAGACGACCACCAGCACGAACGCGAAGCTGATGACGAACCGGATGAACGGAAGCGTGAACGTGTAGAACGAGAGGTCGAGACCGAACTGAGGGTCGGTGATCCCGAACGGCACCGCGTTGCGCCACAGCAGGTAGCTGCCCCACTCCGACGAGGCCGACAGGCCCCCAGCCAGTCCGGCGAGGACGCTGACGGCGATCGTGATGCGGCGCCGGTAGGGGTCCAGGCCGATCCGGTACCGCTCGAGGCTCGCCTGCTCCGGCGTCATGCCGCGGAACGTCGGGCGGGTGCGCCATGCGAGCCACATCGACGCGCCGACCGCGACGCCGAGAACGACGCCGAAGACCGCGAACAGCAAGGCGCGGGTCAGCAGCGAGGTCGAGAACACCTCGGTCTGGTCGACCGAGGAGAACCACAGCCAGTCCGTGTAGAACGCCGTGAAGATCAGCCAGGCGACCACCAGCAGAGCGAGCACGATGATCGTCGGCAGCAGCACACCGCGACGGCGTGCGGGGGCGTCGGGACCTCGCTGGTCGGTCGTCATCTGGCCAACCTACGACGCCGACGGGGCCGGGCACGCGGGCAGGGTCTTGCCGGCGTCGTAGTCGGTGATCGCGGTGATCGCCTCGGTCAACGTGGAGACGGGCACGACCGTCAGCCCGTCGGGCACGTGGCCGGCCGCCTCGGCGCAGTGATCCTTCGGCATGAGGAACAAGGTGGCACCCGCGTTGCGCGCGCCCGCGAGCTTCTGCCGGATGCCGCCGATCGGCCCGACCGTGCCGTCCGGGTCGATCGTCCCGGTCCCGGCGATGTGGTGCCCCGCCGTGAGGTCCTCGGGGCTGAGCTTGGCCACGATGCCAACCGCGAACATCAGCCCGGCACTGGGACCACCCACGTCCTCGAGGGTGAAGTCGATCGGGAACCCGGCGGAGTACAGCGGACCGACGCCGATCCCGATGTACGGCACCGACGCGTCGTCCGGATTGGCCGCGGACGTGACCGACACCGTCATCGGCGCGCCGTCGCGCTCGATGTCGAGGGCGAACGTGGTCCCGACCGGCTTGGCCCGGATCGCCTCCGCGACCTGCGCCGAGGTCGTCACGGGGGTCCCGTCGACCGACACGATGGTGTCCTTGGGCTGCAGCACCCCGTCGGACGGCGAGTCGGAGTACACCGCGGTGACGACGATGTCGGTGGTGACCGGCTTGCCCAGGTAGCCCATCGCCGCCGCCACGGCGTTCGACTCCGAGGTGCTGAAGAGCATGGCCTGCCGCGTGCGCACCTCCTCCCCGGTCACGTCGTCGGGGAACAGCAGCTCGCGGGGCACGACGGCGTCCGCGGAGTTGAACCAGGCCGCGATGGCCGTGGCGAAGGTCAGTCCGCCTCGCGGCCCGCCGGACTCCAGGACGGTCGTCATGTCGAGCGCGCCGTCGACCGGGTAGGTCTGGGTCCCGGTGATCGAGATCACCGGCTGCCCGTCGGCGTCGCCCACGACATTGAACGTGGGCCCGGGTGCGAGCTTGACGAACGGGACCGGAAGCAGGAACGCGACGGCCAGCAGCACCAGCAGCGTCGCGCCGCTGGCGACGAGGACCCACCCGCGGCGGGAGAGGCCCCGGCGTGCGGGTGCGACCGACGGGTCCGCTCCCCCGTCCGGGTCGGCGGGCACGTCGACGGTCGCGTCGTCGGGCGTCGAGCCCGACATCGGCGTGCTCACTCCTGCGGGGACTTGTCGTCGGGGCGGATCACCCGCGCGTTGCTGGGCATGGGGCGTTCCATCGCCTCCTGCATGCGGCGCAGGCGTTCCATCGAGTCCTCCGCGGTCGTGGGCTTGACCGGCCGGCTGCGCAGCATGACGAACAGCACCGCCAGCACGGTGGCGCCCAGAGGGATCAACCACCACAGCAGTGCCTGCACCGAACGACTCCTCGATCCGAACCAGCACCGGCCTCTGCGTCGAGTGGGACGCCGGGTCGCCTGGTTGCGTTCCCAGGGTACGCGATGGATCTCGCCGTCCCTCGACGCGACTTGGACCCCCGGGGGCACTTCGGGCCGCTCGCCTTCCCCTTGCGAACGGACCGTGTTATCCCGGGGGTCCAACGCGCCAGAACCTACGGATCCGCGGGCCCGCGAGTCAACGCCAATGGCGATCCCGACGGAGCTCGGTGTGGAAGACCTGTGCATGTGCTGTTGATGCCGTGGCGTGTCGGTGTGGACGGTGGGTGCACGACCCTGGGGACACGGCTGGGGGCAGGTAGCGACACGCCGCCCTGACCAGCGCTTTCACTGCGAACAGGCTGTGGACGCAAGAAAGTGCCTGCCGACCACGTTCCGGTCACGCCGCCGTCACGCGACGTTCACCCCGACGTCCCGTCCGGCGCGAGAACGGCGTCGACCAGCGCCCGGACCGAGTCGTCCACGCCGGCCGGGAGGGCGTCGAG
Source organism: Actinomycetales bacterium (assembly GCA_017849335.1). Taxonomy (GTDB): domain Bacteria; phylum Actinomycetota; class Actinomycetes; order S36-B12; family S36-B12; genus UBA10649. The sequence goes on from JAFIHP010000023.1 coordinate 4,349, forward strand.
CGGGAACCAGCGCAGATCGTCGGACTCCGCGCTGATCGACTCCCGGGCGTCTCGTCCGACGACGGCGAGGTACTGGACGTCCCAGTGCACGGTGGGGCCGCCCGAGCACGTGAGTGCGTGCCGGTCCAGTCGAAGCGGCTCATCGCTGATCGTGACGCCGTCGATGCCGCTCTCCTCCCGGGCCTCGCGCAGCGCCGTGCCGCGCAGGGAGAGGTCAGCGGGTTCGCAGTGCCCGCCGAGCTGCAACCACCGGCCGACCCGCGGGTGGAGCGTCAGCAAGGTGCGCGTGCGGTCCTCATCGACGACGAGGGCGCTCCCGGTGAGGTGACCCGGGGCGTTGTCGCGTGACATCGCCAACGGATACGACCGCAGGTGAGCCAGGTACTCCTGCGCGAGGATCGCCTGCGCGGGGTCGGGCGGCCTCCACGCGTCGAGGACCGCCCGGGCGTCGGCGTGCAGAAGGTCGAAACCGGTCACTGGTCGGTGGGGTCGCCTTCGGCCGCCGGCGGGGTGTCGGGGAGGTCGAACTGCAGCTCGGTCGCGCTGTCCTCGACGAATCCGAGCGGGTCCGCGAGGTCGTCCGGTCCGGGCAGGAGGTCCGGGTGGCCCCAGAGGGCGTCGCGTGCCTGCGCGCCGCGCCCGGCCCGCACGACCGCGAACAGCGTCGCCGCCTCGCGCGCCAGCCGCGGGCGCAGCTCCATGCCCACGAGGTTGGCGAAGGTCTTCTCGGCGGGTCCGCCCGCCGCCCGCCGGCGCCGCGTCGTCTCGCGCAGGGACGCGGCCGACGGGAGCCGGCCGTCGACGGCCTGGTCGACGACGTCGTCGACCCAGCCCTCGACGAGGGCCAGCAGCGTCTCCAGCCGGGCGAGCGCGGCCCGCTGCTCCGGGGTGTCCTCCGGCTGCAGCAGCCCGTTGGCCATGAGCTCCTGCAGCGCCTGCGGGTTGGACACGTCGATCCCGCTCATCGCGTCGCGCATGCGGTCCGGGTCGACGCGCACGCCGCGCGCGTACTCCTCGATCGCTCCGTGCACGCGACCGCGCAGCCACGGCACGTGCGCGAACAGCCGCTGGTGGGCGGACTCGCGCAGGGCCAGGTACAGGCGGACGTCGTCGGCCGGCAGGCCCAGGCCCGCTCCGTACTCCTCGACGTTGCGCGGGAGCAGGGCGGGCTGGGCATTGTCCGTCAGCGGGATCCCGATGTCCGACGAGCTGACGACCTCCCCGGCCAGCGCGGCCAGGCCCTGCCCCAGCTGCGCGCTGAACGCGACCACACCCAGCTGCTGCATCATCTGCAGCATCGGTCCCATCATCTGGGCCAGCTCCGGTGGCACGCCCCCCGGCAGCATCGCCCGCAGCTCCTCCGGGAGCTGCTCGGCCAGCGCGGCGGGGTCGATCTCGGTTCCGGACACGCCGGCGACGGACTGGCCGACGACCTCCTGCATGTGCTGGGCGATCGGACGCACGATGGTCTGCCACGCGCCGCCGGTGGCCTCGAACCACTCCGAGCGGCTCCAGGCGGCCGCCGGGAGGCCCGTGGCCGGGAAGGACACGACCGGGTCGAGCCAGACGTCCGCGAGGCGCACGGCGTCGTCGACGGCACGCCGCTGGGCGTCCGACACCGAGGGGTCCCCCGCCTGAGCGAGCGTCTTGCGGGCGACGTCGGACACCATCGACCAGTTCACCGGGCCGCCGGCGTCGGGAGCATTCGCCCCGGCCTGCATCATCGCGCCCAGCTGCTGGAGGGCCGCGCCGAGCGAGCCGAGGTCGAAGGCGCCCCCCTGGCCACCGGGGCCGTCACGACCGTCGCCGGTGTCGTCAGGAAGGCCGAATCCGAACGGGACGCTCATGCATCAACGGTATACGCCGTCGGCGCCGTCAGCCGGCGCGGCGTGTTCGCCCTCAGCGAGCGGGCCCGGGCACGGCGAAGGGGGGCGACCATGCGGTCGCCCCCCTCGCTCGGTCAGTCCAGACGGACCGGCGCGATCAGGCCTTGCCCAGGATCCGGGTCACCTTGGTGCCGCAGACCGGGCAGATGCCCTTGGCGAAGCGGCGGCCGTTCGTCTCCTCGACGTGGCCGGTGAACTCCCGCTTCTCCTTGCACTTCACGCAGTACGCCTCGCCGGTGTAGCTCTCGGCCATGGGGCCCTCCTTCAGTCCTCGTCTCGCCCACGGCGGCGGTAGGTGCCGCATCGCAGGCGGCCGGTGTGCCGGCCCGGGGCAACCCTAGGGCAGCGGTCCCCCGATGCCGGGCAGGCGGGGCACCGCGACGGGGGAACAAATCATCTGATAACGGGAGGAAAGAAGCAAATCCCGGGTTCCGGAGCTCGGGCGGCCGTGCCAGGCTCGAGGAATGACGACGAACACACCGGTCGCACGCCTGTCCTGCATCGCGCTGGACTGCCCCGACGCCCGGTCGCTCGCCGAGTTCTACGCGGCGATCACCGGCTGGCCGATCTCCCCGGAGGCCGACGACGACTGGGTCCAGCTGGACTCCGGCGGAGCCGTCGACCTGGCATTCCAGCAGGTCGACGAGTACCAGCCTCCCCGCTGCCCCGGTCAGGAGAGCCCACAGCAGGCACACCTGGACCTGGTCGTCGACGACCTCGACGAGGGCGAGCGACGAGTGCTCGCCCTCGGGGCGACCAAGCATGCCGTTCAGCCCGGGACGGGCTTCCGGGTGTTCCTGGACCCGGCCGGACACCCCTTCTGCCTGGTCCGCTGAGCGCGCACCCGGACCGCGCACCCGGCGCCCGCTTGCTTACCCCGCTCTAACCTCGTGGCCCGATTCTCGGACCACACTGGAAGGGCACCGGCCCACGAACCGAAGAGTCGATGCCACCGACAGCCCCGGGAGACCGGGGCCCAGGAAGAGGAGAACCGCATGACGCGCACCGCTCGACGAATCGTCACCGCGACGGCGGCGATCGCCCTCGTGATCGCACCGGCAACCGGGATCGCCAGCGCCCACGACCGCGGCAACAACGGCCATGGCGGCGGAGCGGGCCTCGGCCGCTTGGACGACTCGCTGTCATCCAACACCGCACTGGTGTCCGCGATCCGCGCTGCGCGCGACGCCTACCGGGCCAGCGTCCAGAAGGCCGGCGCGGACCTGCGCACGACCCTCGGCCCCGTCCGCACGGCGATCGATGCCGCCACCGCCACCCAGCGCGCCGCGGTGAAGACCGCAGCGGACCAGCTGCGCGCGGCGAAGCAGGCCGGTACCGACACCACCTCCGCCAAGGCGGCCCTCGACAGCGCATGGTCCGCTTACAAGGCTGCTCTCGCGTCCGCCAAGGCCGCACAGCAGAGCACCATCGACGCCGCGCTGGCCACGTACAAGAACGCCCTCGCCGCCGCCCGCACGACCTACCAGGCGGCGATCAACGCGGCCTTCGCCGCCAACGCCCCCGGCACCACCCCGCCGGCCTGGTTGCTCGAGCCCGCGCCCGGCAAGAAGGGCCACGGTATGGAGAACTGGGCGACGGGCGGGATGAACCGGCCGGACGACACGGGCATGCACGGCCGGCATCTGGGCATGCACGGTCACCGCTGAGGCTCCATTCCGTCGCACCTCGTGGACGTCCCCCGAACGGGGGGCGCCCACGACGTGACAACGCGCACCGCGTCATGTTTGAGTCGGGCCCGACCTGGGGAGACTCACCGCGTGATCGACGATGTGCTGGCCGCGCTGCCCGCGGCGATGACGGCAATGGCCCGTTCGACCGGTCAATGGACCTGCCTCGGCGTCATCGACCGGCGTGAGGACATCGAGTCGATCCGCGACGGCTTGGGCAGCGGATTCGAGCTGACGACCGAGCGGCTCGATGCGAACCTCAGCGCGGCAGGCTCCCATCCGTGGGTCCGCTCACGCCCCACGTGGGAGGTCTGGGCCCGGGCGGTCGAGACCGCCTGACCTGCCCGATACCGCAGCACCCCTGTGGACGGCCAGTGGCGGTCCACAAGCCCCGGGGGCGAGCGTGCCCGGATGGCCTCCTCGACCGACACCCGGACCTCCGACGTCGCGACCTCCGAGCAGACGCCACTGCTGCCTGAGCTCGCGACCCTGCGTCGACCGCGGTTGCGCGATACGGCGCCGGTCCTGTGGCGGGACGGCACCACCATCGCGATCGGCGAGCGCGCTCGCCTCGACCACGTCAGCCGGGCAGAGGCGGCATGGCTGTCGTCCCTGGACGGCGGTCGCACGGCGGCCCAGATCGAGGCGGAGCTGACCATCGACGTCGGCCGGGCGCGCCGCCTGCTGCGTGCGGCGATCGCCGGCGCCGGCCTGGATGACGCGTCGTCACTTCCCGACCCGATCCGGTGGGCGCGCCCCGAGGACCGGCCGACGGTGTGGGGTCGCTTCGGAGCGGTGGTCGAGAGCACGGGCAGCATCGATGAGGCCGCCGTCACCCTCGCCGCCCGCGACCGGTCCCCCGTGCAGGTCGTCGGCGACGGACTCCTCGCCGGCCAGGTGCGTGCCGCGCTCGGGTGGGCCGGCCTCCCGGCGGCGGACCCCGGTGGGCCCACGGCATCCCCCGCGACCTTCACGGTCGTCGCGGTCGAGCGGCCGGTCGACCTCGCCCCGGTCGACGAGGCTCCTCCCGCGGGGCCGCACGTACGCGTCGCGGTCTGGGGACGTCGGGCCTCCGTCGGTCCGGTCACGGGGCCCGGCCTGCTCGCCTGCACGCGCTGCCATCAGCTCCACCTGCGCGACAAGGACCCCGCGTGGCCGTTGCTGGCCGTGCAGTGGATGCACGCGAGCCAGGCGGTCGCGTGGCCGCCGATCGACCCCCTCCTGAGCGGGCTGGCCGCGGTCGTGGCCGCACGGGTCGTGCGCGACTGGGTCGACGACCCGCAGCCCGTACCCGAGCCGTGGGCCGTCGAGATCGACCTGCCGAGCCTCGAGCCCGCTCGTGTGCCACGACCGACGCATCCGTTGTGCGGCTGCCGATGGACGCAGGATCGCCGTTAGCGACCCCGCGTGCATGCGCGGACGACCGCGGACAGCGACAATGGCCAGATGGCGGAGATCCCGAAGAACGCGATCACCCGCAGCGTCAAGATCGCGGCGCTGCCCGCCGCCCATGCGGGGCGCACCGCGTGGGGCATCGGCAAGCGACTGGGCGGCAAGCCCGCGGAAGCCGTGACGGCCGAGCTCCAGGCCCGCACGGCCGAGCAGATGTTCCGGGTCCTGGGCGAGCTCAAGGGCGGCGCCATGAAGATGGGCCAGGCGATGAGCATCTTCGAGGCCGCGATGCCCGAGGACGTCGCCGGGCCGTACCGCGAGGCGCTGACCCGGCTGCAGGAGTCGGCTCCGCCCCTCGCAGCGGAGTCGATCCACGCGATCCTCGCCGACGAGCTCGGGCCGCAGTGGCGCGAGCGGTTCGCCGAGTTCGACGACACGCCCGCGGCGGCCGCGTCGATCGGGCAGGTGCACAAGGCGGCGTGGCACGACGGTCGCGTCGTCGCGGTCAAGGTGCAGTACCCCGGGGCGGACAAGGCGTTCATCTCGGATCTGAACCAGCTCTCCCGGATGGGGCGGGTCTTCGCCTCCTGGATCCCCGGGCTGGACATCAAGCCGTTGCTCGCCGAGCTCAAGGAGCGGGCGATCGAGGAGCTCGACTACCTGCGGGAGTCGCGGTCGCAACGGGCGTTCGCCGCGGCGTTCGAGGACGACCCGGAGTTCGTCGTGCCGCACGTTCTCGCCGCCGCCCCGCACGTGCTGGTCTCGGAGTGGGTGGACGGCCGGCCGATGTCCTCGATCATCGTCGACGGGACTCCGCAGGAACGCGACCACGTCGGCGAGCTGTACGAGCGGTTCCTCCTGTCGGGACCGGCCCGCGCGGGTCTGCTGCACTCCGACCCGCACCCGGGCAACTTCCGCGTGGTCGCGGATGGGCGGCTGGCCGTCCTGGACTTCGGTGCCGTCGCCGAGCTGCGTGACGGACTGCCGAGCGCGATGGGCCGGCTGCTGCGGATCGCGATGAGCGGCGACGCCGAGACCGTCGCCGACGGGCTGCGGGACGAGGGCTTCATCCGACCGAACGTGGAGATCGAGCCTCAGGCCGTCCTGGACTACCTCGCGCCGTTCGTCGAGCCGGCACGCTGGGAGACGTTCCACTTCGACCGCGACTGGATGCGCGCCCAGTTCGGCCGGCTCAACGACGTCCGCCGACCCGACTTCACCATCGGCCTGAAACTGAACCTGCCGCCGAGCTACATGCTGATCCACCGCGTCTGGCTCGGATCGATCGGCGTGCTGTGCCAGCTCGACGCCACGGTCCCGATGCGCGGCGAGCTGGAGCGCTGGGTCCCGGAGTTCGCCCAGGAGTGAGGGCGGGCGCTACGACAGCTCGCGCTTGAGGATCTTGCCCGTGCTGGTCATCGGCATCGCCTCGACGAACTCGACGATCCGCGGGTACTTGTACGCCGCCATCGACTCCTTCGACCAGGCGATCAGGTCGACCTCGGTGAGCTGCGAGCCGGCCGTCCGCACGACGACGGCCTTGATCTCCTCGCCGGACTCGGCGTCGGGGACGCCGATGACGGCGACGAGCGACACGTCCGGGTGCGAGATCAGGACCTCCTCGACCTCGCGCGGGTACACGTTGAGCCCGCCGCGGATGATCATGTCCTTGGCACGGTCGACGATGTAGTAGAGGCCGTCCGCGTCTCGGGTGGCCAGGTCGCCCGTGCGGAACCAGCCGTCCCGCAGGACCTCGGCGGTCGCCTCGGGCTTGTTGAGGTACCCGACCATGACGTTGTGCCCGCGCACCGCGATCTCGCCGACCGTGTCGTCCGCGTCGATCGTGTTCCACTCCGGGTCGATGAGTTTGACCTCGACGCCCCACACCGGCTCGCCGATCGAGCCGGCCTTGTTCGGGCGGCCAGGCTGGTTGAAGGTCGCGACCGGGCTGGTCTCGGAGAGCCCGTAGCCCTCGAGGATGCCGATCCCGAACCGGGTCTGGAAGTCCTGGAGGATCTGGACCGGCAGGGCCGAGCCGCCGGACACGGCCATGCGCAGGTTGCCGCGCAGGCGCTCGACGTCCACGGTCTCGTCGAGCGCGTTGAGCAGCGCCCAGTACATCGTCGGCACCCCGGCGAACACCGTCACCTCGTTCGCAAGCATCAGCTGCAGGGCGGCCTTCGGGTCGAAGCGCGGCATCAGGACGAGCGTCGACCCGGCAGCGAACCCGGCGTTCATCTGCACCGTGGATCCGAAGGAGTGGAACAGCGGCAGCGCCAGCAGGTGCGTGTCGTGGGTCGACGCCGTGACGTCGAGCAGACGCATGCTCGCGAGTGCGTTCATCAGCAGGTTCGAATGGGACAGCTGGGCGCCCTTCGGCTGCCCGGTCGTGCCGGACGTGTAGAGGATGACCGCGACGTCGGACTCGTCCGCCAGCGCACCCGGGTTCGCGGTCGACTGGTCGGCGACGTGCGTCGACAGCTGCTCGGCCGGGTCGGCGGGGTTCCCGACGACGAACAGCTCACGGCACCCGTCGACAGCGGCGAACGCCTGCCGGCCCTCGTCACCGCTGTGCAAGTCGGGCGTGCCGGCGAAGCAGAAGAACGCGACCGCCTCGGAGTCGCGGAGGTGGTACTCGAGCTCACGGGACTTCAGCAACGTGTTGACCGGGACGACCACCGCGCCGGCCTTGAGGATGCCGAAGTA
>JAFIHP010000180.1 GCA_017849335.1 Actinomycetales bacterium
CTGGTGCGGCCACCACTCAGCGCTCACGAAGGGGGGAAGCGGGTCGTTCGGCGGTCGTTCCGGGGGTCGTTCCGCCCCCTTCCGGGGGTTTTGTACGAGGAATGTCAGCGTTCGCTTGGGGGTCTGTCAGCAGGGAACGTCGGGGGCGTTTTCGCCGGTCCAAGACCGTGACAATCGATGTGCGGCCAGAACAGGTCGCAGGTGAGGAGACCCAGAGTGAGCACCCCGTTCGGTCCCGGCAACGGCCCCGTCGTCTACCCCGAGTACCCGCAGTCCGGCCAGCCGTCGTACCCGCCCCTCGGCCCGACGGCCGACGTCCCCCCGGCCCCGGCGGCCAAGCGCTCCGGCAGCAACACGGCGGTCAAGGTCGTCGGCCTGCTCGCGGGCGCCGGCATCATCGCCGTCAGCGCGGGCGTCATCGGCGGCGCGACGGGCTACGTCATCGCCCGCGAGCAGCTGCCCGCGGCCTCCTCGTCGATCACGGCCGAGCAGGCTGTCGCCCTGCCCAGCACCGTGCCCGGCTCGATCTCCGCGATCGCGGCCAAGGTCCAGCCCTCGGTCGTCCAGCTGAACGTCACCGGCGGGCAGGAGTCCGGCACCGGCTCGGGCTTCATCATCTCCTCGGACGGATACATCGTCACGAACAACCACGTGGCCGGCGTCGCCGCGCAGGGCGGCTCGATCGAGGTCGCCTTCTCCGACGGCTCGACCGCGCAGGGCAAGCTCGTCGGCGCGAACGCCGACTACGACATCGCTGTCGTCAAGGTCGACAAGACCGGCCTGCCGGCCCTCACGCTCGGTGACTCGTCCGCGCTCGCCGTCGGCGACTCGGTCATCGCCATCGGCTCGCCGCTGGGCCTGTCCGGAACCGTCACGACCGGCATCGTCAGCGCCCTCAACCGTCCCGTCACCGCGGGCGGCGCGGAGACCGGCACCACGTCGTACATCGACGCGATCCAGACCGACGCCGCGATCAACCCGGGCAACTCCGGCGGCCCGCTGCTTGACGGCAACGGCAACGTCATCGGCGTCAACTCGGCCATCGCCACGATGGGCAGCGACGGCACGTCCCAGACCGGCTCGATCGGCCTCGGCTTCGCCATCCCGATCGACACGGCCAAGCGCGTCGCCGACGAGATCGTGAAGACCGGCTCGGCCTCGACCCCGGTGATCGGCGTGTCCCTCGACCAGCAGTACGACGGTCCGGGCGCGCGCGTCGCGGAGGTCACCGCCGGCAGTGGCGCCGAGGCCGCGGGCCTGCAGCCCGGCGACGTCATCACCAAGGTCGACGGCCAGGTCATGAGCGACTCGACCCAGGTCATCGTCTCGATCCGTGCGAAGGCCCCGGGCGACTCCGTGACGCTCACGATCGAGCGCAACGGAAGCACCCAGGACGTGCCCGTGACCCTCAAGGCCTCGTCCTCCTGAACGGGCGCCGGCGTCTGCCGTCGACCTGAGCCGGCGCTCGCCGGCGAACCGGCGACGGCCGGCACCCGACCTCCTCCCGGGTGCCGGCCGTCGCAGTTCGTCCGGGCGTCGGCCGCGCCGCTGACGTCGCGCCTGGACGTCGCCCGGATCGTTAGGGTCGGTCCGTGACGAGGGATGACTGGAGCCACCAGCTGCGCTGGTGGTCGGGGGAGTACCAGCGCCGGGCCACCGCGTTCGCGGTCCGCTCGGCATCGACGAGCGCTCGCACCGGCGTCCTCACGGCGCTGGAGGACCGCGACGGCGGCTACGAGATCGACTTCGGCGACCCAGGCCCGTTCCGGGAGTCGGCCGTCGTCGAGGAGCACGTCGTCGCGCCAGCGGCCGTCCACATCGTGCCCGGGGTGCCCGACCACCCGCGCGAGGAGGGCAACCACTGGCCGCAGCGCAGCGTGTGGCGGCTGCGCGACTGCCGGGTCGACATCGCGACCAGCCTGGTGTTCCACCAGGGCTTCGTCATCGCCTCCTCCGGGAACGGCTGGCGCAGCGCCCGCGACAGCGCGTTCCTGTCCGGGGCGGGCGCGCGAGCGCGGTCGGAGCGGGCGCCCGCGCGGTGGCCGGGGACCCTGACGCCGATGGGCCGCCCCCACAACTACTGCCACTTCCTCGTCGAGTCCTTCGTGCGGTACCTGTGGTGCCGCACGATCGATCCGACGACGGTTCCGGTGTTCACCGGGCCGATGCCGGGGTACGTGACCGACGTGCTCGAGACCCTCGGCGTCGAGCACGTGGTCGTGGACGACCCCGGCGTCGTGCACAGCGACGACGTGCTCGTGTGCGACCCGATCCCGACCAACTGGCCGCACCCGGACGACTACGCCCTGCTCCGCTCCGCCGTCGCGGCCGCCGTCCCCGTCGGTCCGAACGACGGCCCCGACCGGATCTACGTCACGCGGCGGCACGGCAGCCGGTCCATCCGAGACGAGCAGAGGCTGGAGGACGCGCTGATCGAGCGCGGGTTCACCGTCGTCGCCTGGGAACGGATGCCGTTCGCGGAGCAGATCCAGACCGTACGCGGGGCACGGGTCATCGTCGGTCCGCACGGCACGGGACTGACGAACGCGGTGTTCGCCGACCGGGGAACCCTGATGTACGAGATCACGGCGGGCCACTGGTGGAACCCGTCGTTCCGGCACATGGCGTCGATGAACGGCCAGCCGCACCGGCTCGTGCAGATCCCCGCGACGCCGCGCGAGCCGTTCGGCAACGCCGACGACGCGATCGCGCGCCTGGATGCCGCGTTCGCGGACCCGCCGGGCGCCGCGGTGGCGGGTTGACGGCCACGACGGCCTGGGCCGCGTCGTCGCCGGAAGGGCGACGCCGTGCGCCGCGATGACCTCGCCCATCAGCTCCGCTGGTGGGGGGCCGAGTACCGCCGCCGACTGATCGGGGCGACGGTGCGGCTGGCCGCACCGTCGGCGCGTGCCGATCTCGTTCGGGCCCTCGAGGGTCGGGACGCCGGCCGGGAGATCGACCTGTCCCGGCTGGACCCGCGCGCCACCGTGTGCGTGCGGGAGGACCACGTCGTCGCGCCTGCTGCCGAGCACGTCGTCCCGCGGACGGCCGACGTGCCGATCGACGCGGGCACCCACTGGCCCGATCGGCACGCCTACCGGCTCACCGCGTGCCGCGTGGACGCGGCGACCGGGCTGGTCTTCTACGGCGGACGGGTGCTCACCGCATCGGGCACCGGGTGGCGGCCCGCCCGCGACAGCGCGTTCCTGTCGGGTGCAGCGGCCCGCGCCGCGGGACCGACCGTCCACGAGGTCGGCCCGATCGCCCCGATGGGCCGCGCCGACAACTACTTCCACTTCCTGGTCGAGGTGCTCCCGCGCGTGCTCCACGTGCGGCAGGTGGCGCCGGACGCCGTTCCGGTCTTCGCGGCGCCGATGCCCGCGTTCGCCGCGGACGTGCTCGACACGCTCGGGATCGCGTACCGCGTCGTCGACGACGAGATCGTCCTGCGCTGTGACGACGTCTGGGTCTGCGAGCCGGTCCCGTCGGACTGGCCGCATCCGCGCGACCTCGACCTGCTCGCCGACGTGGTCGCGGGCTCGGTGCCCCGGTCGGACGCGGTCGGGGCTGACCGGGTCTACGTGACCCGGCAGGGCGCCTCCCGATCGATCGCGGACGAGGCCGTGGTCGAGGCACACGTGACCGGCCTCGGGTTCACCGTCGTGCGGATGGAGTCGCTCTCGTTCGCCGAGCAGGTCGCAGTCCTCCGCGAGGCGCGCATCGTGCTCGCCCCGCACGGCGCGGGCATGGCGAACATCGTGTTCAGCCGCCCCGGGACGCGCGTGCTCGAGCTGACGACCGGTGCGTGGTGGGGCCCGTGCTATCGAAACGTCGCGTCCATGCTCGGCCTTCGGCACGTGCTCGTGCGGCTGCCGTGGACGCCGGTGCGGCCCGACGGCGCTGCTGCGGGCGCGATCAGCGTCATCGACGCGGCGTTGGCCGGGCTTCCCGCCTGACCGGGCCGCCCGCCACGCGGGCGCGCGCCGGGGATTTGGCCGCAGGCGGTGCGCCGGGTCATCATGGTGCGGATGTTGCGTATGGGACGGCGCCGCGGCCGGTCCGCGGGCGTGGTCCTGCCGACCGTCCTGATCACGTGCGCGACCTTGCTCGTCGCCCCCGCCGCGCTGGCCGACGACGCGACGCCCGCTCCGACCCCGACCGAATCCGCGACGCCCGCTCCTACGCCGACGCCCGCGCCCGCCCCGTCCGGCCCACCCGCGCTGCCGCCGCTGACGATGCCGACCGCGCTCGGCTCGTGGTGCACCGCGCTCTTCCCGCCGGACACGGTGAAGAAGGAGCGCAAGAAGGCGCAGAACCTGATGAACGGGCACGTGCAGCTCAGCAAGGGCGGCACGTACTACCTGACCGAGCATCCCAACTGGCGCCCCCAGGCCGGGACCGACACGTCCGGGGACCGGCACGTCAACTCCCTCGACTGGGCGCTGCCGCTGCTCTACCGCGGCGTCCGCAAGCAGAACCCGGTGCTCGTCGACCGCTTCCGGCAGCTCCTCTACTACTGGATCTACGACCACCGCGGCTCCCGGGCCTACTGGACCGACGCCTCGATCTACGGCGGCCTGCGCACCCAGGCCCTGGTCTGCGCGGCGCAGACGCTGAACGACCCCTACATCTCCGCCGCGGCGTTGCGTGACTCGCAGACGATGATCCGGGGGTTCCGGTCGCACGCCACGATCAGCCTCGGCACGAACAACACCGACCTCATCCGGCAGACCGGTGCCCTGGCGGCCTACTGCTGGGTGAACGACGCGCCGGGCAAGGCGCGCGCGTGGCAGAACCTCGTGTCGATCAGTCGCGGCGTCATCCACGACGACGGCAGCGACGTCGAGGGATCGCCGGGCTACGCGATGTACATCGAGAAGCTGCTGACGAACATCGAGTCCGCGGCGGCGACCTGCGGGATCCCGGCCGACCCGATCCCGGCGTTGCGCGGGCAGCTGTACCAGTTCGTCGCGCAGGCGGTCCGGCCCGACTTCAAGCTCGAGTCGCTCGGCGACACCGTCAACCAGTCGCTGCGCGACACGTTCGGCGTCGGCGACTGGCGCGCCGACTGGATCCGGTCGGGCGGGGCCACCGGTACGCCGCCGACCCCGGTCTACACGGCGTTCGACGGCGGCTACGTGTTCGGCCGCGCCGGCTGGAACCCGCAGCCCGGGGGCCCGGACACGTTCTACTCGCTGCGCTTCTCCTCCGACCGTCCGCGCACGGCCCACACGCACGACGACGGCACGGCGATGACGTTGTACTCGCGCGGCGTCGAGTGGGTCGGCGATCCCGGGCCGTACCGGTACGACAACGGGAGCTCGCTGCGCTGGTACATGATGTCGCGCCCGGCGCACTCCGCCGTGACCGTCAGCGGCGTCGCGCGCACGCGGGCCGGCGGCGTCAAGAAGGTCACGGCGAAGTCCGACTGGCAGGCCGGTGGCAACGACACCACCTGCGTGGCCGATCGCACCTGGGGCAGTGTCAGCGTCACGCGGTGCACGACGTACGTCCGGTCCGTCGACGTCTTCATCGTCACCGACCACATGACGGCGACGAAGATCAAGGGCAAGAAGGCGCGCAAGGCGGCGGCGCCCCGCGTCGTCACGGAGCGGTTCCAGCTCCCGCCCGGGATCGGCGCGACCGGCAACGGCGACCTGCTCACGCTGCAGGCGGGCGACAAGCGGATGGACATGTACCGGTCCGGGCCGGGTGGCTGGAGCGTGCAGGCGGCGCGCAAGGGCTCCAACGTCGGCTGGTTCACCGGCAAGTGGGGCGAGAAGCTCCCGGGTGCGGTGGTCTCGCGCGCAGTGCCGCTGTCGGTTCGCGGTGACGCGCAGACGGCCGTGACGGTGTTCGTGCCGCGCACGGACGGCGAGTCGGTCCCCGTCACGATCGACGCCAACGGCGTCACGGTCACCCGTGGAGCGGTCACGGTCACCACGCCGCTGCCGTAGCCCGGCCACCCGGGTCCCCCCAACCGCCCCGGCGAACACCCGCGGGGGACGGACCGGGACAGATTCACGATTCCGACCCAGATCGCCTCCCTTTCTTTCGTTTGTCCCGGCCGCCGGGACAAACGAAAGAAAGGGAGGGGGGCGGGACGTCAATTGGGCATTCGTCCCGGGTCCGGGTCCGGGTCCGCGTACCGGGTTCGCCGCGCGGTCGGGGGCGTAGCAGGATGGGTCCACACCGACGAAGGGGACGGCCCGGATGAAGATCGCGATCGGCTCGGACCACGCGGGCTTCCAGCTCAAGGAGTCACTGCGCGACTGGCTCGTCGCCGAGGGCCACGACGTCATCGACGTCGGCACGTACACCCCCGAACGCACGGACTACCCGCGCTTCGGCTCACGGGTCGGACGCGCGGTGGCCAGCGGGGAGGCCGAGCTCGGCGTCGCGTGCTGCGGCAGCGGCCAGGGCATCAGCATGTCGGTGAACAAGGTCCCCGGTGCCCGTGGCGCCGTCATCCACTACCCGCTCGAGGCCGAGATGACGCGGCGGCACAACAACGCCAACGTCGCCTGCTTCGGCGAGCGCTTCACGACCGAGTTCGTCGCGCAGCGCTCGCTGGAGGTCTTCCTCGCCACGCCGTTCGACGGCGGCCGGCACACGCACCGCGTCGACCAGCTCACCCTCCTGGACGAGACGCACGGGAAGGCCGACATCTAGC
>JAFIHP010000181.1 GCA_017849335.1 Actinomycetales bacterium
CCAGCGCGTAGGCCGACCCGTGGTCGACCCCTGTCTCCACCGCGTCGGATACCGACCGGCGGAGGTCGTCGTCGCTCTCCCCCGGCGTGCCGTAGATGAGGTCGAGGCTGACGTGCGCGAACCCCGCCGCGAGAGCGGCGCGGGCCGCCGCCCGACCGGCGCCCGGCGCATGCGTCCGGTCGAGGACCGCGAGCACGTTCGGTGCGGTGCTCTGCATCCCGAACGAGATCCGCGTGTAGCCGCCGGCGACGAGCGCCTCGAGGAACGACCCGTCGACCGTGTCCGGGTTCGCCTCGGTCGTGACCTCCGCTCCCGGGGCGAGGCCGAACTCACTCCGCACCGCGTCGAGCAGCGCCACCAGTCCGCTGGCCCCGAGGAGCGTGGGCGTCCCGCCGCCGACGAAGACCGTGTCAATGGGCCGTGCCTGGTCGCCGAGCTCCGCGGCGGCGAACCGCACCTCGGCGGCGAGCACCGCGTGGAAGTCGTCGCGCCGGACCGAGCCCCCGAGCTCAGTCGCGGTGTACGTGTTGAAGTCGCAGTAGCCGCAGCGCCGCGCGCAGAACGGCACATGGAGGTACAGGCCCAACGGCCGGCCAGGCACGCTACTTCTTGCCCCCGGACGACGGGGCGTCCGACGTCGACAGCGCGGCGATGAACGCCTCCTGAGGGACCTCGACGCGGCCGACCATCTTCATCCGCTTCTTGCCCTCCTTCTGCTTCTCCAGCAGCTTGCGCTTGCGCGTGATGTCGCCGCCGTAGCACTTGGCGAGCACGTCCTTACGCATCGCGCGGATCGTCTCGCGCGTGATGACCCGCGATCCGATGGCGGCCTGGATCGGCACCTCGAACTGCTGGCGCGGGATCAGCTCCTTGAGCTTCTGCGCCATCGCGACGCCGTACGCGTAGGCCTTGTCCTTGTGGACGATGGCGCTGAACGCGTCGACCGCATCGCCGTGCAGGAGGATGTCGACCTTCACCAGGTCCGCGTCCTGCTCGCCGGCGAGCTCGTAGTCCAGCGACGCGTAGCCGCGGGTCCGCGACTTCAGCTGGTCGAAGAAGTCGAAGACGATCTCGGCGAGCGGCAGCGTGTAGCGCATCTCCACGCGCTCCTCGGACAGGTAGTCCATGCCGAGCATCGAGCCGCGCCGCTGCTGGCACAGCTCCATCACCGTGCCCACGAACTCGGTCGGCAGGATCACCGTGGCCCGCACGATCGGCTCGAAGATCTTCGCGACCTTCTGCGTCGGGAACTCGCTGGGGTTCGTGACGACGATCTCGCTGCCGTCGTCGCTGAGGACTCGGTAGACCACGTTGGGTGCCGTCGAGATCAGGTCCAGACCGGCCTCCCGCTCGAGCCGCTCACGCACGATCTCCATGTGGAGGAGGCCGAGGAAGCCGCAGCGGAAGCCGAACCCGAGCGCGAGGGAGGTCTCCGGCTCGTACACGAGCGCGGCGTCGTTGAGCTTGAGCTTGTCGAGCGCGTCGCGCAGGTCCGGGTAGTCCGAGCCGTCGATCGGGTACAGGCCGGAGAACACCATCGGCTTCGGGTCGCGGTAGCCGCCGAGGGCCTCGGTCGCCCCGCGCCGTTCGGAGGTGATGGTGTCGCCGACGCGGGACTGACGCACGTCCTTGACGCCGGTGATGAGGTAGCCGACCTCGCCGACGCCGAGCCCGGCTGCCGGGATCGGCTCCGGGGAGATGACGCC
The DNA here is from genome assembly GCA_017849335.1 of Actinomycetales bacterium. Lineage (GTDB taxonomy): Bacteria > Actinomycetota > Actinomycetes > S36-B12 > S36-B12 > UBA10649. Next base: position 1,707 of record JAFIHP010000181.1, read on the forward strand.
GACCTCCAGCAGCTCGTGGATCGCGCCGGTCGACATCATCGCGATGCGCTCACGGGTCGAGATGTGCCCGTCGATGACCCGGACGTACGTGACGACGCCGCGGTACGTGTCGTACACCGAGTCGAAGATCATCGCGCGCGCCGGTGCGTCCGCGTCACCGACCGGGGCCGGGATCTCCGAGACGATCCGCTCCAGCAGGTCGCTCACGCCGATGCCGGTCTTCGCCGACACCGGGAGCACGTCGTCCGGCGAGCAGCCGATGATGTGGGCGAGCTCGGCGGCGTACTTCTCCGGCTGGGCGGCCGGCAGGTCGATCTTGTTCAGCACCGGGACGATGGTGAGGTCGTTCTCGAGCGCGAGGTACAGGTTCGCGAGCGTCTGCGCCTCGATCCCCTGGGCCGCGTCGACGAGCAGGATCGCGCCCTCGCACGCCGCGAGCGACCGGGAGACCTCGTAGGGGAAGTCGACGTGGCCGGGCGTGTCGATCATGTTGAGCACGTAGTCGCGGCCGTCCGCGGCGCTGTACGGCAGCCGGACCGCCTGGGACTTGATCGTGATGCCCCGCTCCCGCTCGATGTCCATGCGGTCCAGGTACTGGGCGCGCATCGAACGGGCGTCGACCACCCCGGTGGCCTGGAGCATCCGGTCGGCCAGCGTCGACTTGCCGTGGTCGATGTGGGCGATGATGCAGAAATTCCGGATCGACGCGGGATCGGTCGCTCCAGGCGGCTGAACAGGCACGACGGCATCCTCCCATGCGCGCGGAGCACTCCTGTTCGACCGCTCGGCGACACTCCTCACGGGG
>JAFIHP010000182.1 GCA_017849335.1 Actinomycetales bacterium
CCCTCCCCGGTGACGAGCTGTCCACCCCGATCTTCATCCGCATCCGCGGCATGTACACCTCTTGCGCGGTGAAGGCCCCGGACTTCGGCGACCGCCGCAAGGCGATCCTCCAGGACCTCGCGATCCTCACGGGTGCGCAGGTCGTGGCCCCCGAGGTCGGCCTCAAGCTCGACCAGGTCGGCCTGGAGGTGCTCGGCACCGCCCGCCGGATCGTTGTGACCAAGGACAACACCACGGTCGTCGACGGCGGCGGCGACCAGGCGGACGTCGACGCCCGCGTCGCGCAGATCCGCGCCGAGATCGAGAACACCGACTCGGACTGGGACCGCGAGAAGCTGCAGGAGCGGCTGGCGAAGATCGCCGGCGGCGTCGTCGTGATCAAGGTCGGCGGCCACACCGAGGTCGAGCTCAAGGAGAAGAAGCACCGGATCGAGGACGCCGTCTCCGCGACGCGTGCCGCGATCGAGGAGGGCATCGTCTCCGGCGGCGGCACCGCGCTGGTGCAGGCGGCGAAGGCGATCAGCGGTGACCTGGGCCTGAGCGGCGACCAGGCCACGGGCGTCGGGATCGTCCGGCGTGCGATGGTCGAGCCGCTGCGCTGGATCGCCGAGAACGCTGGCGAGCAGGGCTACGTCGTCGTCTCGAAGGTCGGCGACCTGCCGGCCGGCCAGGGCCTCAACGCGGCCACGGGCGAGTACGTCGACCTCATCGCGGCCGGCGTCATCGACCCGGTGAAGGTGACCCGCTCGGCGCTGGAGAACGCGGCCTCGATCGCCGCGATGCTGCTGACCACCGAGGCACTCGTCGTGGAGAAGAAGGAGGAGGAGCCGGAGGCCGCGCACGGTCACGGGCACTCCCACCACGGCCACTCGCACTAGTCAGGTCGACGAACGGCCCCGGCCCCCTCAGGGGCCGGGGCCGTTCGCTGTACGACGCTCGGGTCAGGACGCTCGGGTCAGGACGCTCGGGTCAGCCGGGTGTTGCGGTAGACCGCCTCGCGGTCCTCCTCCGACAGCCCGCCCCAGATGCCGTACGGCTCGCGGACGGCCAGGGCGTGCTCACGGCACTCCAGCAGGACCGGGCAGCCGGCGCACACCGCACGGGCCGCGGCCTGCCTACGCGCGCGGTCCGAGCCGCGCTCGCCCTCCGGATGGAAGAACATCGTCGGGTCCTCGGCCCGGCACGCCCCGTCCAGCTGCCAGTCCCACAGGTCCGCGACCGGTCCGGGTAGTCGCGACACGTCGGCCATGGCAGGCACCTCGTTCCGTCGGGCGCCGCTGCCGTGCGGCGCAGCGCTGTCCGAGCACGAAGTCCACGGCACGGCGCTGAGCGGCGCGGGTCGGCGACACGGTCAGCAGGTGAACAGTGGGTGACGCGTTGGTACGCCCGGCTCGGGTCGGGCCGGCGCGCGCCGGAAGGTAGCCTTGGGCCCACCGTCCGACCGACGTCCGGAGAGCCCATGGAGCACCGCCCGCTGTCCGATGCCCTCGCCTACGACGGCGTCCCGGAGAAGTTCGGCTACCTCGGCCTGACCTTCGACGACGTCCTGCTCGTGCCGGCGGAGTCGGACGTCGTCCCGAGCGAGGTCGACACCACCTCGCACGTCACGCGGTCGATCAGCGTGCGGCTGCCGCTCGTCTCGAGCGCGATGGACACCGTGACCGAGGCGCGCATGGCGATCGCGATGGCCCGCCAGGGCGGGGTCGGCGTCCTGCACCGCAACCTGCCGATCGAGGAGCAGGCCGCACAGGTCGACATGGTCAAGCGGTCCGAGGCCGGCATGGTGGGCAACCCGATCACCTGCTCGCCGGACGACACCCTCGGCGACGTCGACCTGCTGTGCGGGCGCTACCGCATCTCCGGCGTCCCGGTCGTCGACGACGCCGGCATCCTCATGGGCATCGTCACGAACCGCGACATGCGCTTCGAGGAGGACTTCAGCCGTCCCGCCCGCGAGGTCATGACGCCGATGCCGCTGGTGACGGCTCCGGTCGGCGTCGCGCCCGAGGACGCGCTCGCCCTTCTGGCGCGGCACAAGGTCGAGAAGCTCCCGCTGGTCGACGCTGACGGGCGCCTGCAGGGGCTGTTCACGGTCAAGGACTTCGTCAAGGCCGACAAGTACCCCAACGCGACCAAGGACGCCTCCGGTCGTCTGGTGGTCGGGGCCGCGGTCGGCGTCGGCGACGACGCGGAGAAGCGCGCGCGTGCCCTCGTCGACGCCGGGGTCGACTTCCTCATCGTCGACACCGCGCACGGGCACTCGCGCGCGGTCGTCGAGATGGTGGCGCTGCTCAAGCGGCAGACCGCGGTTGACGTCGTCGGCGGCAACGTCGCCACGCGTGCCGGGGCGCAGGCGCTGGTCGAGGCCGGTGCGGACGGGGTCAAGGTCGGGGTCGGTCCCGGGTCCATCTGCACGACCCGTGTCGTCGCCGGCGTCGGCGTGCCGCAGATCTCCGCGATCTACGAGGCGTCGCTCGTGTGCCGCGCGGCCGGGATCCCGGTCATCGGCGACGGCGGCGTGCAGTACTCGGGCGACATCGCCAAGGCGCTCGTCGCCGGAGCGGACACGGTCATGCTCGGCTCCCTGCTCGCCGGGACCGAGGAGGCGCCGGGCGACATGGTGTTCGTCAACGGCAAGCAGTTCAAGTCCTACCGCGGGATGGGCTCGCTCGGGGCGATGCAGTCCCGCGGC
>JAFIHP010000024.1 GCA_017849335.1 Actinomycetales bacterium
CGCAAGACTAGGGTCCCGCCCCGGCATTGCCGCGACCGTGAGCTTGGCGACCCGATCCGGCCCGATTCGGGTCGCCAAGCTCAAGGTCGCGGATGTGGGCCCGGCGGAGGGGCCGGTCAGCGCAGGGCGATCGCCGGGTTCTGCAGGGCGTGCGGCACCGTGACCTCCACGCGCAGCGGGTTCCAGGGGTACCCGGTGACGAGATCGCCGCGCGGCGAGGTCTCCCGCACCCGGTGCGCCACGAGTATCGGGCCCGAGCCCTCCTGGGGCGTGACGACGGCGGTGTACCACTGCACGCCCGCGGGCGGGTCGAGCTTGATCCAGCGCACCTTCCCGGCGCCGACGGTGATCGTCCGCGGAGTCGTGGGGACGGCCGCGTCCTTACCGCCAGCGAACGGGAGCAGCGTGATCTGCACCGTCGCCTCGCCGTCCGGGGCCGTCAGGCCCAGACGGACGTCCGTGTTCGCCCGCACCGGCAACCCGCTCGCGGCGGCCGGGCCCGTGAAGGGCTCGGCACCAGCGGTGAAGGACGTCTCCGCGAAGGTCGCGTTGGCTCCGTAGAACTGGCGCATGCCGGCGACAATCGGCGTGTCCGAGGTCAGCTCGAGGGTCGCAGGCTGGCCGTCGAGCACCGGCGACATGTCGATCGTCACCACGGAGTCGGCCGGAACCTCGACCTGCGAGCGGTCGGCGGGCGCGTAGGTGCCCTCCGGCGAGATCACGCGCACCTTGACGAGCGCGTCGTCGTCGCCCGGCGCCGCGATCGACAGGACCCGCGCGCCCTTGCCGTTGACGACTCCGGGCACGTAGACCTTCGTCGCGGGCGGCGCGGCCTGCGGCACCCAGTCGGTACCGACGGTGGAGAGCCCCGACTGCTGCTCGTCATCGACCGCCGCACCGACGCGGCCGGTACGGACGACGACCTGCACGGCGGTCGCCGAAACGCCCGGGGCGAGCGTGTCGAGGCGGACGATCAAGCGGTCCTGGCCCTTGACGACCAGGCCGCTTCCGCCGGGGGTGTCGATGAGCCCGTCGGGTCCGCGCACGATCACGTCGACGATCGCCGCGGTGTCGTCGGGGTTCACGAGCACGATCCGCGTCTGCCGACCGGCGATCGCGCCGCCGCCGACGAACCAGAACTCCGACGCGGCCGGAGCGCACGCCGTGCTCGCGAGGCCGCGACCGGCTCCGCCGCTGGGGTCGCGACCCCACTGGTCGGCGACCAGCCCGGGCGCGAGAGCACCCTCGCCGTACGCCTCGATCGCCGGCAGGCGCGTGCCGAACGCCTCGATCTGCGCCTGGCCTCCGGGGACGGTGATCTTGGAGCTGGCCGACTGCTTGCCCGGCAGGGTCTGCAGACCGGCGGCGGTCTGGGGATCGTCGCTGTCCTGGCCCGGCTGCCCGGGTACCACCGCCGCCGTCACCCGGACACCGAGGTCCGAACCGGCTCCCGGCTCCGGGCACAGCAGCACGCTCGACCCGATCGGCTCGACGGTGCCCGCCACGGTCTGCGTCTGCGGCGCGGGTCGCTGGAGCAGCGTCGCCGCGAGCGCCAGGACGGCCGCGACCACCACGGCGAGCGCAACCAGCCGCAGGCCGCGCGCGTCGCCCCGCGGCCGGCGGGGACCGCGCGGGCCCCCCGCACCCGACGCGTCGTCCGGCGGCGGACCGTCCACCGGAGGTCCCGCGGGCACCGACGGGCCCGTCGACCCGGCGACGTCGCGGGGATCCCCCAACGCGTTACCTAGTGCCTGCAGGCCGTCGCCGGAGTTCCTGCGTCGACGCAGCGCCATCAGCGATCACCGTCCCCGGTCGACGGCGCGGCGGCCGGAGCCTCGTCGTCGCTGTCCGCCTGCACGGCCGCCTCGGACTCGACTGCCGCGGCCACGGCCGCGTCGACCAGCGCCTCGGCCGAGCCCGGCGTCGCCGGCAGGGCGCCGTCGGCGTCGACACTGACCACCTCGTCGTCGTCCTCGAGCCGTCGGCGCTCCGGCAGCGCGAGAACGACCAGCACCACGAGAACGAGCAGCTCGAACCACAGCCACCGGGTACGCGGCCCGTCGTCGAAGCTGGCCGTGACCTGCTGCGGCCCCGCCGGAGTCGTGAACGCCTGCGACCAGGACAGCAGCCCCGGACCAGCGGACGCGGCGAGCTCGGTCCCGTCCGCCCCGACCGCCCGCCAGCCGTCGTCGGCCAGCGCCCCGAGCACCAGGCTGCGCCCCGCCGCGCCGTCCGGCAGGGGCTGGTCGAGGTACGGGTCGGTCGACGTACCGGCCGATGCCAGGCCCACGGGGGTCTGCTTCTCGCCGGCCACGACGCGCGCGCGGGAGGTCACGCCCGCGACCCGCCACCGCACCTCACCCCCGGAGCTCGACAGCCTGCGCAGGCCCGGCTCGCCGTCCAAGGTCGGCACCAGGGCGCGCGAGGACCCCGGGGCCAGCGGCACGTAGCGGATCCCGTAGCCGGCGAGCGCCGCCACCTCGTCGCCGCCGCGTCCGGACGCGACCGCCGCGACGTAGGGGTCCAGCGCCTGCCATGCGGATGCCGGCGGCCCGGTCTCCGCGTCGCCGAGCAGCGGACCGGCGCCGTTGAGGAGCGAGTACTGGATGAGCCCGGTGCCCCGGTCGGCGAGCACCAGCGTGCGCGGGGCCTGGGGGCTCTCGGCATCCGCCGCCACGAACGCGGGCACGGCCTCGGGCGGTGCCTTGCGCACGACGAACGTCAGGCCGACCGCGAACGCAGCCGCCGACAGGATCGGCGCGAACAGGGCCACGATGGCGACGACGGCCGCGATCGGCTGGCCGAAGGTGAAGCTCGACCCCACGAACCGGTCGCGCAGTCCGTCCGCCGCCCCAGCCGCCATGGCGATCAGCACCCCGCCGAGAAGCAACGTCGCCTGACCGGGCCACGGCCGCACCTCGGTCGAGGTCCCCGGCGGCGTGACGAGCACCATGAGCTGGATCAGGCCCATGGCGAGCGCCAGGCCCGCCAGGACCGCGAGGCCGCCGATGGTCCGACGACGATCGGACCGCAGGAGCGACAGCACGCCGGCCAGCACGATGCCGATCGTGATCCACAACGGGGTCATGCCCGGGCCGCCCGGATGCAGCAGGAGGACGTCCCAGCCGGTCAGCTCCGGGTCGGTGATCGCCGCGGTCGACAGCCCCGGCTCGAGCAGGAGCAGCGCCGGGTTGGTCAGCAGGTGCCACGACCACGGCAGGAGCAGGACGAGCGGGGCGAGCAGGCCGATCGAGAGCCGCCCGAGCATCGCCCGCGGCTGCGCCTCCTCGCGCCGGACGAGGTAGAGCGCGCCCGCGAGCCCGGCGACGAGCAGGACCAGCCACAACGCTGGAGCGGTCGCGAGAACCACGGCGACGAGGAGCGCGCTTCCCGCGGCCCGTCGCATCGTGCCGCGGGGACCGCAGATCCGCACCAGCGAGCGCAGCGCGAACGGCAGCACGACCGCGGCGATCGTCGTCCCGATGCGGCCCGACGCCATGGCCCCCGTCATCGCGGGCAACAGGGCGTATGCAGCGCCGGCCCACACGCGCACCGGGCGGCTGGCGATGAGGCCGCGCAGAGACAGGTAGGCGGCCCACCCGGCCAGCGGCATCGCGAGCAGCAAGGCGACGGAGACCGCGACCGGCGCCTTGCCGAGCAGCAGCGTCGCGAGCGCGGCGACGACGACCAGGTACGGGGAGGACGGTGTCGACGAGCCGGGGCCGACGTCGTGCCACGCCTGCGTGAACGTGCTCCACAGGTCGCTCGCGCCCTGCGGCGCCGGCAGCAGCGCGCCACCTTGGAGCACGCCGTCGCCGAACCACAGCCCACGGGTGCCGATGACGGCGAGCACGGTCAGGACGATGCCCATGAACACGCTCGGCCGACCGAGAAGGCGCCGAGTGAGCCCAGTCGAGCCGCCGTCCATGAAGTCGGCGTCGTCGCCGACCGGGCCGCTGTCGAGCGCGCTCACCGCGGTGCTCGGGGCCACGGCGCCGCTCGTGGTCAGGACGCCGGCCAGCGCCTCCAGGCCCTGGCGTGCCTGGCTCGCGGCGGACGGCCGCAGCGATCGCACGACCCGTGCCGGCTCGGTGGTCGTCCGCAGCACGAGCTCGTGCGAGCGGCGGATCCGACCGGGGTGCAGGGCCAGGGCGGTGACGGCGCCGACCTCGTCGCGGGCGGCGGCGACGTCCTTGCCGAGCAGATAGGTGCCCGCGCGCAGGAGGCTGCCGAGGAACAGCCGCAGGGCGACGAAGGGCGCCGCAACCGCCGAGGCGTGCGCGAGGAGGACGTGCACGGCGGCCTGGCGGTCGGCCCGGTGGGGCCGCGGGGCGATGTCGTCCGCCCGACGACCGTGGGCCGACGCCTCGCGGTGGTGCAGGACGGCGTCGGTCGCGACCAGCACCCGCTCGCCACGCCGGTGCGCCCGCCAGCACAGGTCCAGGTCGTCGCGGAACAGCGGAAGGTCCGGGTCGAAGCCTTCGAGCGCGTCCCACACGTCGCGACGCACGAGCATGCCGGCGGAGCTGACCGAGAGCACGTCGCGCGTGCCGTCGTGCTGGCCCTGGTCGTGCTCGCGGCGCTCCAGCCCGGTGACGCGCCGCCCCGAGCCCGTGATCGTGACGCCCGCCTCCAGCAGGAGCCGGCGGTCGTGCCAGCCGAGGATCTTCGGACCGAGGATCGCCGCGCTCGGGTTGTCGTCCGCGGCATCGAGCAGCTTCTCGAGGCAGGTGGGGCTGGGAGCGCTGTCGTCGTGCAGGAACCACACCCACTCGACCGCCGCGCCGGGGAACGGCTCGCGGCCGACGTGGTCCAGGCCGGCGCTGACCGCGGCGCCGAAGCCCGAGCCGTCCGGCACGGAGACGACGTGATCGGCACCGAAGGAGTCGGTCAGCATGGCGGCGGTCTGGTCGACCGACCCGGCGTCGACGCCGACGGCGACGTCGGGCAGCCGGGTCTGCGCGGAGAGCGTCGTCAGAACGGCCGGCAGCCAGACCGCACCGTCGTGGCCGACGACGACCGCGGTGACGTGGTGCTCCCGACGGGGCAGCGGAGGCGGTCCGTCGTCGAAGGCGAGGTACTCGTCGACGTTGAACCACTCCGTGGTCTGCACGTCGGACGGCGGCGCGTCGGAGTCCGCCGGCGGGGCGGTCGGCTGCGGCGGCTCGTCGAGAAGCTCCGCGACATCGGCGAAGGGGTCGTACGGGTCGTCCTCACCGAGCGGCGCTGGCTGCTGCGTCCGCTCGTCGTCCATCACTTGGTCACTGTACGTGGCGCCCGCCGACGGCTCGCCGACGCGCGCCGAGGCAGGTCACGTCCGATCAGACAGCGCGCTTCTTCAGCCGACGACGCTCACGCTCGGACAGCCCGCCCCAGATGCCGAATCGCTCGTCGGACTGCAGCGCGTACTCCAGGCACTCCACGCGGACCTCGCAGGACAGGCAGACCTTCTTGGCCTCCCTGGTGCTGCCGCCCTTCTCGGGGAAGAAGGCCTCCGGATCGGTCTGGGCGCAGAGCGCGCGCTCCTGCCAGGCCAGCTCCTCGGTATCAGACAAGGGGACGAGCACGATCTCAGCCACGCGGACCTCCTCGACCCAGCGACGCGTGCCACTGATGGACGTATTACAGGGATGTGATTCGCGTAAGTCAAGCCGAAATCGGACATACAGCCCGAATCGCCGCACGTTTTGGCAAGAGTTCACCCGAACGCGGCGTGTTGCCTTGGATGCGCGGCCCGCAGGTGCTGCGTGGCGGACCGCTCCGCCGGCTCTGCCAGGATGACGCGGTGCGCATCACCGTACTGGCCGGCGGCATCGGCGGAGCCCGGTTCCTCACCGGCCTCAAGGAGCTCCTCGCCGACGACCCGGACAGCGAGATCACCGTCATCGGCAACACCGGTGACGACATCTGGCTGCACGGCGTCCGCGTGTGCCCGGACCTCGACACCGTGATGTACACGCTCGGCGGGGGCATCAGTGCGGAGCGGGGCTGGGGCCGGGAGGGCGAGACGTTCGTCGTCAAGGAGGAGCTCGCGTCGTACGGCGTCGAGCCGACGTGGTTCGGGCTCGGCGACAAGGACCTGGCGACGCACCTCGTCCG
>JAFIHP010000183.1 GCA_017849335.1 Actinomycetales bacterium
CGCCGAACAACTGGAACCGCTACTGGCAGGACCGGGCGTTCTGGACGATCTGGGCCAAGGGTGACGGCGCCGGCCACTGGCGCGGTGGCGGCATCAACTGCGGCTGATCCCGCCGAGGCGCCCCTTGTGGTCGCTAAAAGCGGACATATCGCTGCTATAGCAACCATCTGAGGCGCGTCGGCGGTTACGTCCGCGTCGTCGGTTACCTCGGTGGACCGACCGGGATCGACGTGACGACCGGTCGGAGCGTCTCGGCGAAGAAGTCGTTGCCCTTGTCGGCGACGACGACGAACGCGGGGAAGTCCTCGACCTCGATCCGCCAGACCGCCTCCATCCCCAGCTCGGGGAAGTCGAGCACCTCGACCTTGCGGATGTTGTCCTGGGCCAGCCGGGCCGCGGGCCCGCCGATCGAGCCGAGGTAGAAGCCGCCGTTCTCCTGGCACGCCTTCGTCACGGCCGCGCTGCGGTTCCCCTTGGCCAACATGACGAACGAGCCTCCGGCCTTCTGGAAGAGGTCGACGTAGGAGTCCATCCGTCCTGCCGTCGTCGGCCCGAACGAGCCGCTCGCATAGCCCTCGGGGGTCTTGGCGGGCCCGGCGTAGTAGACGCAGTGGTCGCGCAGGTACGCGGGCATCGGCTCGCCGCGGTCGAGCATCTCGCGGATGCGCGCGTGCGCGAGGTCGCGGGCCACCACCATCGGTCCGGTCAGCGAGACGCGCGTGCGGATCGGCAACGTCGCGAGCTGGGCGCGGATCTCGTCCATCGGGCGGCTCAGGTCGATGCGCACGACCTCGTCGTCCAGGTGCTCGTCGGTGACGTCGGGCAGGTAGTGCGCGGGCTCGGTCTCCAGCTGCTCGAGGAACACGCCCTCGCCGGTGATCCGCGCCTTCGCCTGCCGGTCGGCCGAGCACGACACGGCGATCGCGACCGGGCACGAGGCACCGTGTCGCGGCAGTCGGATGACCCGGACGTCGTGGCAGAAGTACTTGCCGCCGAACTGCGCGCCGATGCCGAAGCCGCGCGTCATCTCCAGGACCTCGGCCTCCATCTCCAGATCGCGGAAGCCGTGCGCGGCCTCGGTGCCGTGGACGGGAAGCGAGTCGAGGTACCGGGCACTGGCGTACTTGGCGGTCTTGAGCGCGAACTCGGCGCTCGTTCCGCCCACGACGATCGCGAGGTGGTAGGGCGGGCAGGCGGCCGTTCCGATGGCGCGCAGCTTCTCGTCGAGGAACCGGCGGAACGCCTCGGGGTTCAGCAGGGCCGCCGTCTCCTGGTACAGGTAGCTCTTGTTCGCGCTGCCGCCGCCCTTGGCCATGAACAGGAAGTCGTACTGCCGCTCCTGCCCGTGATGGGTGTTGGCGTACAGCTCGATCTGCGCGGGGAGGTTCGTGGCGGTGTTGCGCTCGCTCCACATCGTCAGCGGGGCCATCTGCGAGTACCGCAGGTTCAGCTTCTGGTACGCGTCGTAGACGCCGCGGGACAGGTCGCGCTCGTCGTCGCCCTGCGTGAGCACCTGCTGGCCGCGCTTGCCCATCACGATCGCGGTGCCGGTGTCCTGGCACATCGGCAGCACGCCGCCCGCCGCGATGTTCGCGTTCTTGAGCAGGTCGAGCGCCACGAAGCGGTCGTTCGGACTGGCCTCCGGGTCGTCGAGGATCGAGCGCAGCTGCGCGAGGTGTCCCGGTCGCAGCAGGTGCGAGATGTCGCGCAGCGCCTCGAACGCCAGCGTTCGCAACGCCTCCGGTGCGACGGTGAGGAACGTCCGGTCGCCGAGCGTGATCTCCTCGACGCCGTCGGCCGTCACCAGCCGGTACGGGGTGTCGTCGGCACCGAGCGGCAGGAGATCGGAGTACAGGAAGTCGGTCACGACGCCAGCGTATGCCTGGCGCTGGACAGGAGCGTTCAGTCGGTCACCGGTGTGACGTCAGCCACCAGGTGCCGTACGGCTCGATGAGCAGGGGCCCGTCGATAACTCGTGTGCCGCCCGAGAGGTGCTCGACAGCATGCTCGCCGGCCAGCGGCCACAGCGCATCGGCCGGAACCTCCTGCGGGTTCTCGGAGAGGTTGTAGACCTCGACGATCGTGCCGGCGGCATGCCGGCGGCGGAACACCAGGACCGCCGGGTTCCCGGCGACGAACGCCTCGGTGGGCACCGCGGCGTGCAGGGCGGGCAGCCGCTTGCGCGCATGCACGAGCCGGGTGATCGCGTGGTAGACGCGCGTCGCGACGTCGTCGGTCTCGCCGCCCACCGCGCGCTCGGCCAGCGCCCAGTCCATGGCCGGCCGGTGGAGCCACCGGTTGTCGGCAGCCTTGGCGGGGTCGTCGGCGAACCCGTGGTCGTTCAGCAGCCCCAGCTCGTCGCCCATGTACAGCAGCGGCAGCCCGCCGAAGCCGAAGACCATCGCGTACGCGCAGGTCAGCCGCGCGATCGCCGTGTCCAGCGCGCTGTCGTCCCCGGCCTGAAGGGCGGCCTCGACGCCGGCGAGGCTGGCCGCGCTGCCGGACGTACGACGGTCGCCCGTCAGCGGGTTCGACTGGAAGTGCGCCCCGCGGGCGAAGCTGCCGCGGAAGTCGCCGGCGTAGAAGTCGGCGAGGAACGCGCGGTGGGAGTAGCCGTCCCAGCCGACGGCGGCCGCGTCGGCGTCGTCGATCGCCCAGCCGATGTCGTCGTGGCAGCGCAGGTACGTCGCCCAGGCGGACGTCACCGGGATCGGCGCGAACCGCGACAGGGCCTGGGCCAGGAGCCGACCGTCGCGCGTCGCCAGCGCGGACCAGATCTGGACCATGAGGGAGTTGTGGTACGCGAGCTCGCTGACCTTCCCGGCGTGCTCGCCCTGGCCGAGGTACGCGACGACGTCCTGCGGCCCGACGATGGCCTCCGCCTTGAAGATCGTCGCCGGTGCCATGATGCGGGTCGCCGCGCGCAGCGCCTGCGTCAGTGCGTGGACTTCGGGCTGGTTCTGGCACGTCGTGCCGAGCCGCTTCCAGGTGAAGGCGATCGCGTCCAGCCGGATGCAGTCGGCCCCCTGGTTCGCGAGGAAGCCGATGATGTCGGCGTACTCGACGAAGACCTGCGGGTTCGACCAGTTGACGTCCCACTGCCACTCGTTGAAGGTCGTCCACACCCAGCCGTCCAGTGCGTCGTCCCAGGTGAAGTTGCCCGGGGCGAAGGCGGGGAAGACCTCCGGAAGCGTCTCCTCGTACGCATCGGGCACGGTGCGGTCCGGGTACACGTAGAAGTAGTCGCGGTAGCGCTCGTCGCCCGCCTTCGCCCGTCGAGCCCACTCGTGCTCGCGCGCTACGTGGTTCAGCACCAGGTCGAGCGTCAGCGAGATGCCCGCGGCGTGGAGGTCGTCCGCGAGCGCGGCGAGGTCGTCCATGGTCCCGAGGTCCGGGCGGACGCTGCGGTAGTCCATCACCGCGTAGCCGCCGTCGTTGGCGCCCGGTCGGGGAGTCAGCAGCGGCATGAGGTGCAGGTACGTGACACCGAGGCCCGACAGGTAGTCGATGCGTCGGCCGATCCCGGCGAGGTCCCCCGCGAACAGGTCCGCGTACGCCACGTAGCCGAGGGCATCGGCGTCCTGGAACCAGTCCGGCCGCAGGACGCGGTCGCGATCCCGGTCGCGCAGGGCGTCGCGTCGGTCCCGGTGCACCGCCGCGACGACGTCGAGGACGGCCGGCAGCACGGCGGGCGCG
>JAFIHP010000184.1 GCA_017849335.1 Actinomycetales bacterium
ATGCTTACCGCTATCTCGCGCCGGAGGGCCGGTCTTGAAGCTCGTTCTGGTGGTCGCCTGCGCGCTGGTCGACAGCGACGGCCGCATCCTCATTGCCCAGCGGCCGGAAGGGAAGAAGCTCGCCGGCCTCTGGGAATTCCCCGGCGGCAAGGTCGAGCCAGGAGAAACGCCGGAAGAATGCCTGATCCGCGAGTTGCGCGAGGAAATCGGCGTCGAAACCAAGGCCCCCTGCCTTGCGCCGCTGACCTTCGCCAGCCACGGCTATGACGACTGGCACCTCCTGATGCCGCTCTACGTGTGCCGGCGGTGGGAGGGGATCGCGCAGGGACGGGAAGGACAGGCGCGTCAGGTCCAGCCGCTCGCCGGCGTCGGGGGAGCGCTTGCCCTCGCTCGGCGGCAGCAGGATGAGCACCGCGGCAGGCTAGTGGGCCGACGGTTGTGCTCGGCGCAGGCCCTGCCGTACCCTGTGCGACGGACGAGTCAGCCGGGTGATCGCGGCGCTTCGGCGTCGAGGAAAGTCCGGACTCCACAGGGCAAGGTGGTGGGTAACACCCACCCGGGGCGACCCGCGGGAAAGTGCCACAGAGAACAGACCGCCGCGAGCGATCGCGGTAAGGGTGAAACGGCGGTGTAAGAGACCACCAGCGTCGCAGGTGACTGCGACGGCTCGGCAAACCCCACCTGGAGCAAGGTCAAGAGGGCCGGCATGCCGGCCTGCGCAGGCGAGCGGCCCGCTCGATGCCTGCGGGTGGACCGCAACAGGCCGCTGGCAACAGCGGTCGCAGATGGATGATCACCGGCCAGCCTCGGCTGGTCACAGGATCCGGCTTACAGGCTGACTCGTCCCCATGCCTACGGGCACACGTAGCCCGGTTCGACCAGCGTCGCCTGGTACGGGCCGATGGTGCCGACGCTGCGCAGTCCGGTGGCGGTCGTCGAGCCGGTCAACGCCCCGGCGAGCTGGTCGTCCATGCCAGGGACGGCGTTGGCCGGCAGCCAGAGCACCAGGTGCACACCCCGGGCGCTCGCGCTGCAGACGAAGGCACGCACCGACGACAGGTCGACGTCCCGGTGGGGAGTGTCGCCGTTGAGGCTGATGTCGGTCCACCCTCCCAGGGTGTCCGGGCCGATGCCCGGCAGGTCGGTGAAGTAGAGGTTGAAGTCGTTGGTCAGGACCTGCTGGGCGGACGTGGCCCCGCCGTACCGCACCACGGCCGCATCCACGGCGGCGCGCTCGCGCTCTTGTGCCTGCCTCGTCGTGAGGTCGGCGAGCACGGTGCGGGCCTGCGGCACCACGACGACGGCACCGGCGAGCGCGATCAACGCGACCGCTCGCTGCCAGCCCGGCGCCACGTCCCGGGACAGGGCGAAGGCGCGGTCAGCGATCACGGCGATGGCGACCGCCGTGATCGGGACGACGGCGAGCACGCCGCGCGGGGAGTTGCCCGTCGAGACCACGACGGCGTAGGCGACGACGGCCACCAGGAGGGAGACGAGCACGGTGCCCGCGTTCCGTCGGCGCCGGACCAGGACGGCGATCGCAGCGAGGGCGACGGGGACGACGTAGGCCGTGGCCGAGTCGGCGTACGCCGCGGCAAACGGCACGGGGTGGTCGAGGATCACTCGGAGCGGGGACGCGTACGCCGCGCGGTCGATCGAGCCCGTTGTCAGCCAGTTGATGTCCACGACGCTCTGGTACATCGTGAAGCCGCCGTCGTTCGCGAGCGGGCCGTAGCCGCCCAGGAGGTTCGCCACGACCTGGGGGGAGTACCCGACCGCGATGCCCGCCACCGCGGCGCTCACCGCGGCGAGCCGTTGCCGTTGCTGGAGCAGACACCAGGCCACGAGCCCCACTCCGACAAGGGCAGCGTGGTAGCGGAACACGCCAGCGAACCCGAGCAGGGCACCCGAGCACGCCAGGACCCACCAGCGCACCGTGGGCGCCCGTCCGGTCGCCTCCGTGACGTAGACGGCGATGCCGACGGTCGCCAGTCCGAGGGCGATGACGTCCGGTCCGGGGCTGACCGCGTACGCGGCGAACGTGGGGTCGACGGAGACGGCGACCACCGCGAGCAGCGCCCACCACGCCGAGGCGAGGCGTGCCGCGATGATCCAGGTGGCGGCGAGCGCCGCGAGGGCGAACGCCAACGACCCCAGTGAGGCGAGGGCGAACCAGGAGCCCTGCGGCAGCAGCGCGAGCACCACGGGCAGTCCGATGGGAAAGAAGCCGTTGTGCAGGGTCGCGAGGTCGGACCAGTCGATGCCGCGCGCGATCGCCATGATGCCGAGAGCGTCGTTGACGGCGGGGTGGAAGGCCGTCGAGATGACGGCGACCAGCTGGAGCGCGCCGTACACGACGACGTAGACCGCTGCGACGACGCGCGGCAGGCGCGTACTGCCGGCAGCGCCGGTCAGGTCAGGCCGCACCGCCGGCCCTGTTGCGCCGCAGGTACAACGACTGCATCGCGAGCGTGCGACGGTGCTCGGCCTCGAACTCGGCGAGAGCAGCCAACGCATCGATGTCGAACGCGGCGAGCTCGTCGTCCGTGCTCGGCTGGGCGTCGTCGGACGCGGGCTGTGGGAGGGGCTCCACCGTGCGAACCTAGCACCGCCGTCGCCGGCGTCCGCGCAGCGGCGCGCGCCTAGTCGACGTCGGCGGAGAGGTGGTCGGCGACCTTGCGACAGGCGTTGCCGAGCGCGGCGAACTCCGCGCTCGTGAGCTGGTCGACCAGGTGGGTTCGGACGCTCTCGACGTGGTCGGGGGCGACCTCGACGAGGGTCTGCCACCCGTGGTCGGTCAATGCGGCGAACGCACCTCGCCGGTCGTCGTCGCACGACTGGCGCTCGACGAGACCCGCACGCTCCATGCGGTCGATCTGGTGCGACAGCCGGCTGCGCGACGACAAGGTGGAGTCCGCCAGGTCACTCATCCGCATCCGCCGCTCGTCGCCGGCCTCGGAGAGGCGGACGAGGATCTCGTAGTCCGCAATCGTGATGCCGTGCTGGGCCTGAAGCTCCCGCGACAAGCGGTCGTTGAGCAGCAGGGAGGCGGAGAGCCAGGCGCGCCAACTGCGCTGCTCGTCCTCGGAGAGCCACCGGGTCTGTCGAACTGCCATGCCGGCAGTCTACCTCATGTAGTTGAAATCCGGACAATTATGTGGGCCTGACGATCAGGCGGGTTCATGCGCCTGCCGGTCCGGGGCTCGCTGCGCTCGCTCCTCCCGTCAGGCGTCGAGATCCCACACGCGCACCCCGCCCAAGATCCCCGACGTGTTCGGGACGATCTCGCCCTTGGGTCCGACATCGCTGGCGGACAGCAGCTTGGCGTTCCCTCCGCCGACGAAGAGCCGGTCGAAGTAGAGCATGTCGTCGAAGTTGCCGATGGCCTTGCGCACCCGCTTGAGCCAGCGCTGGTTGCCGATCTCCTTGCGCTGCGCGTTGCCGAGGCCGATGTCGAACGACAGTCCGTCCTTGAACGGACCGTGCGAGAGCTCGAGGTGGGGCAGCAACGACCCGTCCGAGAACAGCGCCGTCCCGACACCGGTGCCCAGCGTCATCACGAACTCCAGTCCCACCCCGGAGACGACCGCGCAGCCCTGCATGTCGGCGTCGTTCACCACCTTCGTGGGCCGCTGGAACTTCTGAGCCAGGGCGTGCGCGAGGTCGAACCCGTGCCAGGCCGCAGCGAGGTGCTCGTCGCGGTCGCCTCCGTACTCCGCCCGCGACAGGGAAGGCACCTCGATGACCCGACCATGGCGGACCAGTCCCGGGAACCCGACGGACACCCGGTGCACGTCCAGCATCGGTTGCACGAGCTCCACGACCGTCTCGACCATGCGGTCCGGCGGGCATGGATAGGGCGTGTCGACCCGCACGCGGTCCTGTGTCATGACGCCCTGCGCGCTCACGACGGATGCCTTGAAACCGCTGCCGCCGATGTCGATCGACAACGTCAGAACGTCTGCGGGCCAGCTGGTCTGGGTATGCATCGTGCTCCTACCAGGTGTCGGTGCCGGTCGGCAGTGTCAGGATCTCGTGGCCGGTGTCCGTGACCAGCACGGTGTGCTCGAACTGCGCGGTCCATCTGCGGTCCCGCGTGACCACCGTCCAGCCGTCGTCCCAGATGTCCCAGGCATAGGTTCCCAGGGCGATCATCGGCTCGATGGTGAACGTCATACCCGGCTCGATCATCAGGTCGTGCTCGGGTGCGTCGTAGTGCGGAACCACCAGGCCCGAGTGGAACGCCGTGCCGATGCCGTGTCCGGTGTAGTCGCGGACGACGCCGTAGCCGAATCGTCGTGCGTAGCTCTCGATGACGCGGCCGATGACGTTCAACGGGCGGCCCGGTGCGACAGCCTTGATACCGCGCGCGGTCGCCTCGCGCGTCCGTTCGACCAGGAGGCGCGCCTCCTCGTCGACGTCGCCGACGAGGAACGTCGCGTTCGTGTCTCCGTGCACGCCGCCGATGAAGGCCGTGATGTCGACGTTGCAGATGTCGCCGTCCTGCAGCACGGTGCTGTCCGGGATGCCATGGCAGATGACTTCGTTGAGCGACGTGCACAGCGACTTCGGGTAGCCGCGGTAGCCGAGCGTCGACGGGTAGGCGCCGTGATCGCAGAGATACTCGTGCCCGATCCGGTCGAGCTCGTCGGTCGTCACGCCCGGGCGCACGGAACGGCCGACCTCGGCCAGCGCGTCGGCGGCGATCCGTCCCGCGATCCGCATGGCCGCGACCGTCTCGGCGTCCTTGCGCTCGGGTCCGTGGTACTCCGCCGGCGCCGGCCGCCCGACGTACTCCGGGCGGGGGATGTCGGCAGGGACCGGCCGGGTGGCCGACACCGTGCCGGGCGTCAGGGGCTCGCGGCGCGCGGTCATGCGGGGAGTCTAGGTGCGTCAGGAAACGGGCGAAGCGGGCCGTTATGGTGGGCGGGCGCCGGTGCGGCGCATCCGTTCACGGAGGAGACCGAGATGAGCTGGTACTACTGCCTCGTCCACCAGCGGGTGGAGCCGGAAGACGGTTGTCCCAACGTCGAGCGCATGGGTCCCTACGCGACGGAGGCGGACGCGGCGCACGCGCTGGAGACCGCCAAGGAGCGCAGTGACGCGTACGACGCGGGCGACGACTGAGGCCTGCGCACGTAGACAGCCGGAGGGCCCGCACCGATCGGTGCGGGCCCTCCGGCTGTCTACGTGGCTATGCGTCGACTAACGACCGCGAGCCGGGGCCTTCTTCGCGACGGTCTTCTTGGCGGGTGCCTTCTTCGCCGGCGCCTTCTTCACGGGTGCCTTCTTGGCCACCGTCTTCTTGGCGGGTGCCTTCTTGACCGGGGCCTTCTTCGCGACGGTCTTCTTGGCGGGTGCCTTCTTCGCCGGCGCCTTCTTCACGGGTGCCTTCTTGGCCACCGCCTTCTTGGCGGGTGCCTTCTTGGCCACGGTCTTCTTGGCCGGGGCCTTCTTCGCGGGTGCCTTCTTGGCCACCGCCTTCTTCGCCGGGGCCTTCTTCGCGACCGCCACGTTGCCTCCCATTCGTAGGGCTGGTGCCCTCCTAGCGAGCACCTCGCCGCAAAGCGTGGCAGAGCAAGGCACGTAAGGCAAAGCAATCGACCCCGAGCGCGCCGTGCGTGTCATCACGTCGACGCTGCGTCTACGACGTCCCGTCGTGCTCGTCGCGTCTCTGCTTCGCATGCTCGCTCGTGCGCACGTCATAATTCCATAGTGCTGGCAACGAGAATGCGGCAATGCCGCACCCGACCACGCACAGCACGCCACCCGAGAAGAACGACATCCGAAGCGACGTGAGCGAAGCTGCAGTGCTGCTGCGCACCTGGCCCAGCAACGGGCCGACGGAGTAGCTGAGCAGCTCGATGCCCGCCATCCGTCCGCGCATCGCGTCGGGGATGGTCTGGTTCCACATGGTCGATCGGAACAGACCGCTGACCATGTCCGCCGCTCCGGCGAGTCCGAGGAAGAGCAGTACCAAGGGCAGTGACGTGGTCGTGCCCACGAGCGCGACAGCGGCGCCCCAGCCCATCGCGGCGACCACGATGGCGCGTCCGTGTCGATGGACGCGCGTCACCCAACCGCTCGTCAACGAGACGATCAGCGAGCCGACCGTCCCGGCGGAGTAGAGCAGTCCGAGCGCCCACGGTGCCCCGAGCTCCTCCGCCAGGAACGGGAACAGCACGTACGGGAAGGCGAAGATCATCGCGATGAGGTCGACGGCGTAGGTTCCGAGAAGGTCCTTGCGGCCCCAGGCGTATCGCAGTCCCTCGATCACGTGCGACAGCGACGGACTCTCGTCCGACGCAGCACTCCCGGCCACCTTGGTCAAACGCCACAGCACGACGACTGAGACGAGGAAGCTCGCGACATCGACGCCGTACGCCAGGGCGGTCCCACCGGCGCTGAGCAGGATGCCGCCGATCGCGGGTCCCGCGATTCCGCCGACCTGGTATCGCAGTGCGTTCAGTGCCGCCGCTGCCGGAAGCTGGTCGTGCGGGACGACGCGTGGGATGAACGAGTCCAACGAGGGCCGCTGCAGTCCGTCACTCGCGGCGAGGAGCATCGCGACGACGTAGATCAGCCACAGCTGCGGCGATGGAAGGAGCGAGTTCACCAGCAGGGCCACGATGAGCAGACCGGAGGCCGCCTCGGTCACGACGACCATGGTCCGCCGGTTCACGGTGTCGGCCAGCGTCCCGCCGTACAGTCCGAACACGACGAGCGGCGCGAGCTCGGCGAGCCCGATGAGCCCGACGGCCACGAAGGATCCGGTGAGCTCGGCGACCTGGAACGGGATCGCCACGTACGTGATCATCGAGCCCAGGTAGGTGACCAGGCCGCTGATGAAGATCCGACGGAAGTCCGGCGAGGTGCGCAGCGGGGTGAGGTCGACGCGCCACCTCGATCGGTCGGCGCCGGCGTTCTGGTCGTCGGACACGGGACGGCAGTGTGGCAGTATCGCGGCCCATGACACAGCAGCCGGTTACTCGCGACCCGCACGATCTCCCCGACGTCTCGGATGTCCGCGTCGGCGTGCTCGGCGGAACGGGCGAGCAGGGTCGAGGTCTGGCGCTCCGGCTGGCGATCGCCGGCCACGCGGTCACCATCGGCTCGCGCGACGCCGAGCGGGCCGCGGGCATCGCCGCCGAGGTCGGGCACGGCGTGCGTGGCGTCGACAACGCGGAGTGCGCTCGTGACGCGGACGTCGTCATCGTGGCGGTTCCCTGGTCGGGGCACGCGGACCTGCTTCGCGCACTGTCCGCCGACCTCGCCGGCAAGATCGTCGTCGACTGCGTGAACCCGCTGGGCTTCGACAAGGCCGGCGCATACGCCCTTCCCGTGGACGAGGGATCAGCGGCGCAGCAGGCCGCCGCGATCCTGTCCGACAGCCGCGTCGTCGCTGCCTTCCATCACGTCTCCGCGGTGCTGCTGCTCGACGAGTCGGTAGCGACGCTGGACACCGACGTCCTCGTCCTCGGGGACGACCGCGATGCGACTGACATGGTCCAGGCCCTGGCGGGGCGGATCCCCGGCATGAGGGGCATCTACGGCGGTCGGCTCCGCAACGCCGGTCAGGTGGAGGCGATGACGGCGAACCTGATCGCCATCAACCGCCGCTACAAGGCGCACGCCGGCCTGCGCGTCACCGACGTCGAGTCGTAGCCCTCGTCACTCGCCCGTCCGCCTCGGTCACCTGTCGTCGAGGGAGACGGGCCCGCCGCGCCACGTCGGCAGGTCGCCGTCGACTGCGGTGTCCAGGGCCGCGGCGGCGAGTAGACGTGGTGAGTCGAGCAGGGGGAGCGGCGACAGGTCAGCCGTGACGATCATCGGCAGCTCGGTGCAGACCAAGGCGACGGCGTCGCAGTCGTCATCGACCAGCTCGTCGATCACCGTGCGCAGCGCCCGGGCGGACTCCGCGGTGACGACTCCGTGCAGCAGCTCGTCGAAGATGATGCCGTTCACCGTCTCGCGTCCGGCAGGCCCGGGCACCGCTGCGTCGATGCCACGCAAGCCCAGTGCGTGCGGGTAGACCGCGCTCTCGGCCAGGTACCGCGTGCCGAGGACGCCCACACGCGTGAACCCGCGCTCGGCCGCCCGCGCCGCGACGATGTCGGCGATGTGCAGGCCGGGGAGCGCGAACGGTGGCCCGGGGAGCTCCAAGGCCCGGTGGACCGTGTTGTCCGGGCAGATGAAGAAGTCGCACCCGGCGCGGGACAGCCGCTCGATGCTCTCCGCCATGATCGTGCGGATCGCCTCGAGGTCGCCGGACTCGTAGTGCGGCATGCTCCACGCAAGCGGTGCGCAGTCCAGCGTCACGGGCGGGTGGTTCAGAGGGCCGAGGCGGCCTCCGGCGAGCTCGCACAGCTCGAGGAAACACAGTGCGGCGCCTTCGGTGCTGTGGGCGAGGATCCCGATCCGTCTCACGCTCGCAGCGTAGGTCCGACTCCGGTCCGCCCTCACGGGATCTCAGCCGCGCCCGTCAGGCGTCGGCGCAGGAAGTCGATGATGGCGTCACGCGCGGCGATCGTCGGATGTCCCTCCTCGTCGACGAGATGTGCCGTGACGACACTGTGCGGTCCTCCCACGACGTCAGCGAAGAACTCCGGCGGGTCGCGTCTGGCGGACTCGTCTGCCAGCACGGTCTCACGGAACCGGTCGCCGAGCGCGCGCCGGTAGGCCGCGAAACGGGCGGCCGTGCAGTAGCGGTCACCGGAGAAGCGGAAGGCGATGACGTCGAGATCGTCACGCGCCATGCGGTGGGCGACGGCCGCGAGCTCCTCGCCCGTCATCGCCACCCCCGCCGGGTCGTCGAGAGGAAGCGACGGCTGGCAGACCACCGGCGCGATGACGGCTTCCGTCAAGGTCATGGAGAGCGCGAAGTTGCCGGTGAAACACATGCCGACCGCGCCCACCCCCGGACCGCCGCACTCGGCGTGGGCGGACCGGGCGAGGCGCCGCAGCCAAGACTCGGCCGGCGCCGGCGGTCCGGCAGCGAACGCGCGGAACTCGGCACTGACGCAGGCCCGACGCATCACCTCCAGGCCGGCGTCGGCTCGTGGGTACGCGCCGTCCACGCCGAACAGCGACGGCACGTACACGGTGAAGCCGGCGTCGCGAACCCAGCGCGCGAAGCGGGCGACGTCCGGGCTGATGCCGGGCATCTCCGGCAGGACGACGACCGCTGGCCCGGCTCCGGCGACGTAGACCGTTCGTGCCACCGCGTCGAAGGTGTAGGTGCGGCCCTCGAAGTCGGAGAGGTCGTCGTGCCGGGGGTCGGCTCTGTCGTCGGTCTGGTTGCTCGTCGCGGTCATCGTCGCTCCCGTGGTCGTCTGTGCCTCATGCAACCGTCGGGGCTGGCAGGATGCGAGTGTCGGATCTGACATGAAAGGGGCTGTTCTCGCCATGCCCGACGTGACCGTCGTCGTCCTCGCCGGCGCGTACGCGTCGTCGGTGGGTGCCACGGCAGACCTCCTGCGCGCGGTCGAGGTTCTGGCACCGCAGGTAGGCGTGCCGCCACTGACCTGGCGGGTCTGCTCCGTCGGGGGCGGCGACGTCGAACTGACGGGAGGACTTCGGACCCCGACGATCGCGCTGCCGGGGCCGACAGGCGTCGACCGGTCGACGTGGGTCGTGCCCGGGCTCGGGATCGAGAACGTCGACGCCCTCGATCGCCGCCTGGCCTCCGACGATGTCGACACCGTCGCGCGCCGCGTCGGACGGCGGATCAGCGAGGGGCGTCCGGTGGCCGCGTCGTGCGCGTCCGTCTTCGTCCTCCAGCGGGCGGGCGCTCTCGCCGGCCGCCGCGCCACGACGACGTGGTGGCTGGCCGGTCGCCTGCAGTCGATCGAGCCGACCTGTCGGGTCGTGGCCGACAAGATGGTGTGCGCCGACGGACCGGTGGTCACCGGGGGAGCGGCGTTCGCGCACGCGGACCTCATGCTGCACGTGATCCGCGAGCGTCGCGGTGCCCGTCTGACACGCGCCCTGTCACGCGCGCTGCTGGTCGACGGGCGACTGTCGCAGGCGCGGTACGTCGCGCCGGAGGTTCTCGCCAGCGGTGACGCGCTCGTGAGCGCGATCGTCGACCTCGTCGAGCGTCGGATCGAGTCGCCGCCATCGGTGGCCGAGCTCGCCGCCGGGTTCGCCGTATCCGAACGAACGCTGGCACGACGGGTGCGGGCAGCCACCGGCCTGGGCCCGCTCGCGCTCGTCAATGCCGTGCGCGTCCGCCGCGCCGACGATCTCCTGGCGACGACCACGATGTCGGTCGACCAGGTCGCCACCGCGGTGGGATACCAGGACGCGACCGCCCTCCGGCGGATGACGCGCCGCACCCTGGGAGTGACGCCGAGCGCGCTCCGTCAGGCGTAGGCGTGCTCGGGCGCCGGGTACGCGCCGCTGGCGACGTCGGCGCCCCACTGCGCGACGGCATCGCCGATGACGGTGCGGACGTCGGCGTAGCGGCGGACGAACTTCGGCGCCGGGTCGGGCGTGAGGCCGACGAGGTCCTGCCACACGATGACCTGCGCGTCCGTCCCGCTGCCGGCACCGATGCCGATCGTCGGAATAGTCAGGACCTCGCTCACGCGCGCCGCCAGATCGGCCGGGACGACCTCCAGGACGATCGCCGCGGCACCGGCCGCCTCCATCGCCTTGGCGTCGCGGAGCAGCAGCTCGCCGGACTCGCCGCGACCTTGCACGCGATAGCCGCCGAGCAGGTTCACCGACTGCGGTGTCAGGCCGAGGTGGCCGATGACCGGAATGCCGGCGCTGACCAGTGCCTCGACCTGGGGGAGCATCGCGGCGCCGCCCTCGAGCTTCACCGCCTGGGCGCCGGCCTCCTTCATGAAGCGAGCCGCGGTCTCCAGGGCCTGCGCGGGCGAGCCCTGGTATGAGCCGAAGGGCAGGTCGGCCACGACGAGCGCTCGCGGTGCCCCGCGGACGACGGCGCGGACCAGCGGCAGCAGCTCGTCGACCGTGACCGGCAGCGTCGAGTCGTGGCCGTAGACGACCATCGCGGCCGAGTCGCCGACGAGGATCGCGGGAATGCCGGCGTCGTCGAAGACGCGGGCGGTCAGGGCGTCGTAGGCCGTGATCATCGGCCACTTCTCGCCGCGGAGGGTCGCCTCGGCCAGGTCGCGCATCGTGATGCGCCGGTTGCCGGGCACGCCATGGAAGGACATCGCAGTGCTCCAATCTCGAGGCTGCGGGCGCAGTCCCCGGACGAAGACATGATGACACGGCCTGTCGGGGGATGCACGCATGATGTGCACGCGACTCCCGTTACGCTACGGTTGCGTTTCGCAAGTTTCTGCTGATCGAACGATGACGCCAAGGAGCGGCATGGAAGACAAGTCCTGGATGACGTCGGGTGCTGGGCACCCCCGACGCTGGCCGATCCTCGCCGTGCTCGTGGTCAGCCTGCTCGTGGTCGTGCTCGACAACACGGTCCTGAACATCGCCCTGCCGACGATCCAGAAGGATCTGGACGCGAGCCAGAGCGAGCTCGTGTGGGCCGTCGACTCCTACATCCTGGTGTTCGCGTCGCTGCTGTTCACCTGGGGCATCCTCGGCGACAAGTACGGCCGCAAGAAGGTGCTCATCATCGGCCTCGCGATCTTCGGGCTGGCGTCGGCCGCCTGCGCGTTCGCGGCGTCGCCGGCGATGCTGATCGCGTTCCGTTCGATCATGGGTGTCGGCGGCGCGGCGGTGCTCCCGACGACGTTGGCGATCATCACCGTGATCTTCCCGCCGCACGAGCGGGGCCGGGCCATCGGCATGTGGGCCGGAGCGGTCGGCGCAGCCGTCGCCCTGGGCCCGGTGCTCGGCGGGATCCTGCTCGAGCACCCGGAGTGGAGCAGCTGGCTCACCGGCAACGACTGGGGCTCGGTCTTCCTCATCAACGTGCCGATCGTCGCCGTCGGCCTGTTCTTCATCGTGCGCATCGTGCCGGAGACCCGCAATCCGCACCCCCGCAAGCTCGACATCATGGGGCTGGTCATCTCCGCGACGGGCCTGGTCCTCTTCGTCTACGGCATCATCGAGGCGTCGTCCACGCGTGACTGGCTCGCGCCCTCGGTCGTCATCCCCGGCACGATCGGGCTGATCATCATCGCCGTGTTCTTGTGGCTGGAGTCGCGCAGCGACCACGCCAGCTTCGACGTGTCGTTGTTCAAGAACCGCGGTTACTCGGTCGCCCTGACCGCGGTCAGCCTGGCCTTCTTCAGCATGTCCGGCATCACGTTCACCCTGCCGTTCTACCTGCAGGTCCTGCGCGGCTACTCCGTGCTCCAGGCCGGCCTGATGTTCCTGCCCTTCGCCGTGGGCCAGCTGCTCGCCGCACCGCGCAGCGCCGCCATGGTCAAGCGATTCGGCTACAAGGCGGTGATGACGGTCGGGCTCGGGATGGTCGCGCTGTCGACGCTCGCGCTCGCCCGGGTCCCGATCGACGCGCCCCTGTGGGCTCTGATCCTGGTGTTCTTCGTGTTCGGCATGGGCATGGGCAACGTCATCGCCCCCGGATCCACCGTCCTGCAGAACGTGCTGCCGCTCGCCCGAGCCGGTGCCGGCTCGGCCGTCCAGAACACGGTCCGCCAGGTGGCCGGCGCGCTCGGCGTGGCGATCATCGGCACCATCCTCGCCAACCAGTACGCGGCCAACCTCAACTCGGTGATCGACAAGGCCCCCGCGGACCTGCTCGCCCAGGCGGCGGCCAAGGGGATCGACCCGAGCGAGTCGATCATCGCGGCGAACGGCCTGCTCACCGCGGCCGAGGCTCAAGGCGCCCCGGCGGCCGTCATCGAGCCGCTTCGGACCGGCGCGTTCGAGGCGTTCCTCAGCGCAGCGCACCTCACGTCCTTGATCTCCATGATCGGCATCGTGATCGCCGGGCTGGTGGTCTTCTTCCTCCTGCCGAAGATCACGCCGCCGGAGCGGGGCGAAGCGGCGGTCGGTGCGCCGGCGACCGACCCCGCCGACGCGCTGGTCAAGGAAGAGGTCTCGCGCTACGCGCAGGAGGTGGCCGAGGAGCTCGACGGGCCGGAGGGTTCGGCGAAGGCGTGAACCTCCCGCGCAAGGGCCGGCCCCGCGACCACCGGATCGACCGCGACGTCACCTCGGCCGCCCTCGACCTGGTGGAAGAGGTCGGGTTCGACCGGTTCTCCGTCGAGGAGGTCGCCGCCCGGGCCGGCGTCGCGAAGACCACGGTCTACCGACGGTTCCCCACCCGGAACGACCTGCTGGCCGGCGTCCTGGAGCGGCTGAACGACGACGTCTCCCCGGCGCCGGCCGACTGGTCGACGCACGACCGGCTCGTCGCCATGCTGACGTTCCTGCGCCAGCGGAAGTCCGACGCGCAGTCGCGGGACCGGCTCATCCAGGTCGCCGCGACGACCTGCCGGGACCCGGAGCTGTGGGCGATCGTGCAGGAGCGCGTCCTCGGCCCTCGCCGGGCGGCGCTGCGAGGCGTGCTCCAGGACGGGATCGAGCGCGGGGAGCTGCGCGGCGACCTCGACCTCGACGTCGCGGTCGCGATCCTCGCCGGGGCGATGTTCTACCTCGGGGTCGCCGACCAGAAGGGTGAGACGGGTCTGCCGACGGTGGACGCCACCGTCCGCTGCGCGCTGGCCGGCCTGGCAGTCCGGGACTGACGCCGTTTGGGCGTCCCTCACCCCAGTGGTGCGGACTCCCGCCAACGGCTCGTGATCGGCAGTCGCCGGTCGCGGCCGAACGCCCGCAGGGTGATCTTCGTCCCGGGCGGGTACTGCCGGCGCTTGTACTCGGCGAGGTCGGTCAGCCGCAGGATCCGCTCGACCAGGCTTCGGTCGAACCCGCGACGGACGAGATCCGCCGCGCTGTGGTCGCCGGTGACATAGGCGTCGAGCAGCTGGTCGAGGAGCTCGTACTCCGGCAGCGAGTCGGTGTCCTGCTGACCGGGTCGGAGCTCGGCGCTCGGGGGCTTGGTGATGCTGTTGGGAGGGATCGGTCCGCGTTCGCCGGCCTCCTCGGCGCGGGCGTTCCGCCAGCGGGCGAGCTCCCACACGAGCGACTTGGGAACATCCTTGATCGGCGCGAACCCGCCGACGGCGTCCCCGTAGATCGTCGAGTACCCGACCGACAGCTCGCTCTTGTTGCCGGTGGCCAGCACGAGGTGCCCCTCGGCGTTCGAGATCCCCATCAGCGTCGTCCCCCGGACACGTGCCTGGAGGTTCTCCTCGGCAAGACCGGACAGTGCCAGCTGGCTCTGGTAGGCGTCGACCATCGGCGCGATCGGCACGGTGCGGATCGAGACCCCGGTGCGCTCGGCGAGGTCGTACGCGTCGGCTACCGAGTGCTCGGACGAGTAGGCACTCGGCATCGCCACACCGAACACCCGGTCCGCGCCGAGCGCGTCGCACGCGACGGCGGCAACCAGCGCCGAGTCGATGCCGCCCGACAGGCCGAGCAGGACCGAACGGAACCCGTTCTTCTCCACGTAGTCGCGAAGGCCGAGGACGAGCGCGGCGTACACCTCGGCCGCGTCGTCGAGCCGCTCCACCGGCACCGCGGCGGGCTGCGCGGGTCGGTCCGGGTCGACGTCGACCACCAGGATCGTCGACGCGAACTGCGGGCCACGCGCGAGGACGGTGCCGTCGGGGGCCACGACGAGGGAGTCGCCGTCGAACACCAGCTCGTCCTGGCCACCGACGAGGTTGGCGTAGACGAGGACGGCGCCGGACGCCGCCGCCTGCCGTCGGCACAATGCGAGGCGGACGTCGTCCTTGTCGCGCTCGTAGGGGGAGGCGTTGATCGTGGCGAGCACGTCCGCGCCCGCGGCGCGGGTCCATTCGACCGGGCCGCCGTCGCGCCAGAGGTCCTCGCAGATCGCGATCGACACAGACACGTCGTCGACGTCGAGGACGAGCGGCGTGTCACCGGGCACGAAGTAGCGCGCCTCGTCGAAGACCCCGTAGTTCGGCAGGTGATGCTTGACGTACCGGCTCTCGACCCGGCCATGGCGCAGGACACCGGCCATGTTGACCGGAGCCCGGCGGGGCCGGCCGGCCGTGGTCGCGTCGTCCTCGTCG
>JAFIHP010000185.1 GCA_017849335.1 Actinomycetales bacterium
CCCCGACCAACCCTGAGCCCGAGTGACGGGGACCGGCCCCGAGCGGTGCGAAAAGGCCGACAAAACGGACGCCAGACTGTGCATTTCGCACTGCTCGGCGCCGTTCAGCGGGGTGGTACGCCGGCGGCTCTTCGGCGGCGCAGCCGCCGCGAACTTCGTCATTCTCGTTGATCCACCAGCGAATCGGTTGTCGCCGACGCATTCCCGGCCGGCTCGTCGGGCTGCGCGATCAACTGCCCGATCATCACGCCCAGCGCGAGGTCGTCGACCTTCCCGAGGTGCGAGAACACCAGCGACCCGGCCCTGTCGAAGAGCAGCGTCGACGGCGTTCCCTCCAGGCCGTAGGTGCGCATCGTCACCGGGATCGAGCCGCCGTCGTGCCGGTCGATGCCCACCGGGAACCGCACCCCGAACTCCCGCAGGAAAACCCTGAGGGCGTCCGGCCCCGTCACCTCGTGGTGCTCGAAGACCGTGTGCAACCCCACCACCGCGACGTTCGGGAACATCCGCTGCACCCGTTGCGCCTGCGGGATGCCGTAGTTCACGCACCCGGCGCACAGCATCTGGAACGCCTCGACCAGCACCACCTTTCCGCGCAGCGAGGCCAGCGGAGACGGCGTCCCGATCCACTCCTCGACGTCGAACTCGGGTGCTGGAACGTGGTGCGCCGGTGCCATATCACCACCATAGGAGGCCGACCTGTCAGCGTCCGCGGACACCACCGGGAGGCCGGAACGCATGTTGTCGGTGGGCTGGGATACAACAGCCTATGACGCCTCTCGCGCCTCGCGGCGCCGGTATCCCGTGGTTGCACGGAGCACGTATTGGACGATTTGTCAAGTGGACGTACGTGCCCTGACCTGCGGTAACGGCTTGAGACGAAGGTCATGATGTGGTAATGTGAGTAGGGCGAAAGGGGCACGTGACATATGTCGTTCAAGGTTGGCGAAACCGTTGTTTATCCCCATCATGGGGCGGCTCTCATCGAGGCCACCGAAACTCGAATCGTCAAGGGCGTGGAGAAGCTCTACCTCGTCCTGAAGGTCGCCCAGGGCGATCTGACGGTGAAGGTTCCGGCCGAGAACGCCGAGGTGGTCGGCGTTCGCGATGTGGTCGACCAGGCGGGCTTGGATCACGTCTTCGACGTC
The DNA here is from genome assembly GCA_017849335.1 of Actinomycetales bacterium. Lineage (GTDB taxonomy): Bacteria > Actinomycetota > Actinomycetes > S36-B12 > S36-B12 > UBA10649. Next base: position 1,149 of record JAFIHP010000185.1, read on the forward strand.
CTTCGGGCGCCGCATACCGAGGAGCCGACCAACTGGTCGCGGCGGTACAAGGCCAACCTCGAGAAGTTGGCCTCCGGAGACGTGAACAAGGTCGCCGAGGTCGTGCGCGACCTGTGGCGCCGTGAGCGCGAGCGGGGCCTGTCGGCCGGCGAGAAGCGGATGCTCGCCAAGGCACGCCAGATCCTGGTCAGCGAGCTCGCGCTCGCCGAGAAGACCAACGAGGACAAGGCCGAGGCCATCCTCGACGAAGTCCTGGCCTCGTAGGCCCCGTCCGTGCCTCGCACGGCTGCGCTGATTCCCGCTGCGGGACGCGGCGAACGGCTGGGTCCGGGCGCCCCGAAGGCGTTGCGATCCCTGGGCGGCAGCCCGATGCTCGTGCACGCCGTGCAGGCGGTGGCGACCAGCCGGCAGGTCGACCTGGTGGTTGTCGCGGTGCCGGACGACGCCGTCGCCTCGGTGTCCTCGCTCCTCGGAGACCACGCGTTCCCGGCCGAGGTCGTCGTGGTGGCGGGAGGCGACAGCCGGCAGGACTCGGTCGCTCGGGCACTGCTGGCCCTGCCGGCCGACGTCGATGTGGTGCTGGTGCACGACGCGGCACGTCCGCTGGTCCCGGCGGAGCTCGTCACCACGGTCGCGACCGCGGTGCGGTCCGGTCACAGTGCCGTCGTGCCGGGGCTTCCCGTGGTCGACACGATCAAGCGCGTCGACGACTCCGGCGTCGTTGAGACGACCGTCGATCGGTCCACGCTGCGGGCGGTCCAGACGCCGCAGGGGTTCACCCGCGACGTGCTCCAGCGGGCCCACGCCGAGGCCGATCTCGACGCGGTGGCGACGGACGACGCGGGCCTGGTCGAGCGGATCGGACTGCCGGTCCACGTCGTGCCCGGGCACGAGGAGGCGTTCAAGGTGACCCGCCCCTTCGACCTCGTCGTCGCCGAGGCCGTGCTGGCCCGCCGACGGGCCGCCGGTGCCCTCTGACCTGCCGATCCCGCTGGTCGGGATCGGCACCGACGTCCATGCGTTCGGCGAGGGCCGCGAGCTGTGGCTGGCCGGTCTGCACTGGCCCGACGAGCCCGGGCTGGCCGGTCACTCCGACGCCGACGTCGCCGCGCACGCGATCTGCGACGCGGTTCTGTCGGCGGCGGGGCTGGGCGACCTCGGAGCCGTCTTCGGGACCGACGACCCGCGGTGGCGCAGCGCCGCCGGCGTCGCGCTCGTCGCGCACGCCGCCGACCTCGTCCGCACGGCCGGCTTCGAGATCGGCAACGCCTCCGTGCAGGTGATCGGCAACGCCCCGCGGATCGGCCCGCGTCGCGCCGAGGCCGAGAGCGCGCTGTCCGCCGCGCTCGGCGCCCCCGTGCGGGTCTCGGGCACGACGACGGACGGACTCGGCCTGACCGGACGTGGCGAGGGCATCGCGGCCGTTGCGGTAGCGTCACTCGCACGCCGAGCCTGAGGAGTCGGGATGAACCGCCGCCTGGTCGCCGCCGCCGTCGCGACGCTCACCGTGACCGCCTCCCTCGCCGCGGCGATCCCGGCCCACGCCTACGACGCCGACGCCTACGCGTTCGCCGCCGGCCACCAGATCTCCGCCTCCGACATTCCCGGTGCCCTCGGGACCTACGGGACGAACCCGTCCTTCGTCGCGTCGCCCTCCACGGGCAAGGCCTACCTCTGCCAGGTGCCGACCGTTGAGGCCTCGGCCGTCCCGACGATCGTGCAGTACCCCGGTCCACAGATGTCGTACTCGACGACGTACAACGGCACGGGCGGCGTCGACGCCCCGGGGCTGACGGTGGAGATCGACCAGTACGCGAGCGAGGCGAAGGCGCTGAAGGCGTTCACGGTCGCCAGCCGGCGGATCGTCGTGTGCACCGGCACCGGGACGAGCACCTACACCGACCCCACCTCCGGGGCGGTCTCCACGTTCACCAGCTCGCTCAGCCACGGCCTGGTCAAGAAGATCGAGTCCGGTGGGGTGCGCGCGCTGTCGATCAGCACCGACAGCCTGTCGCAGACGACACCGGGCGATCCGCGGGTCCTCAACGACTCCTACGCGATCGTCTGGCTCGTGGGGGACACGGTCATGACGACCACGTACTACCAGAACACCAACGAGAACATCACGCCCGCGCAGCGCAAGGCGGTCGCCAACGTGGCGCTCGCCGCGCAGCGTGAGTGGGTCGAGTAGCAGGAGGACCGCATGTCCGTGTCACTGCCGGAGCAGGCGAAGACCTGGATCGACGAGCACGAGTTCGCGACGATCGCGACGATCCAGCCGGACGGTCAGCCTCAGCTGTCGGTCGTGTGGGTCTCGTACGACGGCGACGACCTGCTCGTGTCGACCGTGAAGGGACGCCGCAAGCACCTCAACCTCGAGCGCGACCCCCGCGTGACGGTGCTCGTGTACCCGCGGGGCATGCCGTACACGTACGTCGAGGTCCGCGGATCGGCGACGATGACGGAGGAGGGCGGTCGTGAGCTCATCGACCGCCTGAACGACGCGTACACCGGCACGGGCCGGTACACCGCCGACGACGGCACCGACAACGTGCGCGTCGTCGTCCGGATCACGCCGGACAAGGTCGTCCTGCGCGCCTAGTCGTTGCCGTGGTCGCGTCGTGAGGGGGAACACGAGCGACTCGGTAGGGTTTCGGTCGTGGCACTGCGCTTCTACGACACCGCGACACGGTCGATCCGCGACTTCGTCCCCCTCCAGCCGGGGCGATGCGGGATCTACCTGTGCGGGGCGACGGTGCAGGCGCCGCCGCACGTGGGTCACATCCGCAGCGGGATCAACTTCGACGTCGTGTGGCGCTGGCTGGCCGCGCGCGGCTACGAGGTCACGTTCGTCCGCAACGTCACGGACATCGACGACAAGATCATCGCGCGCGCCGCGGCCGAGGGCGTGCCGTTCTGGCAGATCGCGATGCGCAACGAGCGCGCGTTCGCGCGGGCGTACGACGTCCTCGGGTGCCTGCCGCCCACGTACGAGCCGCGGGCGACCGGGCACGTGCCCGAGATGGTCTCCCTGATGCGTCGGCTCATCGACCTCGGCCACGGGTACGCGGCCGCGGGCGACGTGTACTTCGACGTGCGGTCGTTCCCGGCGTACGGCGCCCTGAGCGGCCAGCGGATCGACGACATGCTGGCGTCGGCCGACTCCGAGGCTGCCGGTAAGCGCGACGTCCGCGACTTCGCGATGTGGAAGTCGGCCAAGCCCGGCGAGCCGCAGTGGGAGACCCCGTGGGGCCCGGGGCGGCCCGGCTGGCACGTGGAGTGCTCCGCGATGGCCGAGAAGTACCTCGGCCCGGCGTTCGACATCCATGGCGGTGGGCTGGACCTGATCTTCCCGCACCACGAGAACGAGATCGCCCAGTCCCAGGGGGCGGGCGGGGCGTTCGCGTCGTACTGGATGCACAACGCGTGGGTGACCACTGCGGGCGAGAAGATGAGCAAGTCGCTGGGCAACTCGCTCCTCGTCGACGAGGTCGTGCAGCGCGTCCGGCCGATCGAGCTGCGCTACTACCTGGTCGCGGCCCACTACCGCTCGATGATCGAGTACTCCGACGAGGCGTTGGCCGAGGCGGGCCAGGGCTTCCGCCGGATCGAGGGCTTCCTGCACCGCGCCGCGGAGAGCGTCGGCGAGGTCGGTCCGGTCCGTCCGGACGCGCGGCCGTCGGCGTTCGACGACGCGATGGACGACGACATCGGCGTGCCGCAGGCGCTCGCCGTCGTGCACGACCACGTGCGGGCCGGCAACGCGGCGTTGGCGGACGGCGACGACGACCGCGTGGCGGCCGAGCTGCACGCCGTGCGGGCGATGGTCGACGTGCTCGGCCTGGACCCGTGGGCCCCGGAGTGGACGCGGTCGGCCGGTGGCTCCGGCCGGACGACGGAGGTCGTCGACGCCCTGGTCCGCGTGGTGCTCGACCAGCGACAGCAGGCCCGAGCCCGCAAGGACTACGCGGCGGCGGACGCGATCCGCGACGGCCTGGACGCCATCGGCGTCCGGGTCGAGGACACCCCGACCGGCGCCCGCTGGTCGATCGACGGCTGACGACAGGAGCCAGACATGGCGGGCAACTCCCAGCGCCGCGGCGCGATGCGCAAGGACGGGACGAAGAAGGGCGCGACCGTCGGGTCCGGCGGTCAGAAGAAGGCGCGCCTGGCGGGGAAGGGTCCCACGCCGAAGGCGACGGACCGCCCGCACCACCCGGCGGCCCGCCGCGAGCGCGCCGCGAAGAAGCGCGCCGAGGTCTCCCGGACGCGCGCCGGCGGCCAGCAGCGCAGCGGACCCCGACGGTCGGGTCCGAGCCTGCTGATGGGCCGGAACCCGGTGGTCGAGGCGCTGCGGGCGGACGTCCCGGCGACCGCCCTGTACGTCCAGGCGAAGGCGGAGGCGGACGACCGGTGGCGCGAGGCGCTGCGGCTCGCCGTCGCGAAGTCGATCCCGCTGCTGGAGGTCGCCCGCCCGGAGCTCGACCGCATGACCGAGGGCGGCGTGCACCAGGGCCTCGTCCTCACGGTGCCCGAGTACCGCTACGCCGAGGCGACGTCGTTCGAGACGGCGGACCTCGTCGTCGCGCTGGACCAGGTGACCGACCCGCGCAACCTCGGGGCGATCGTCCGGTCGGCCGCGGCCTTCGGCGCCGGCGGCGTCGTCATCCCCACGCGACGCTCGGTCGGCGTGACGGCCGGCGCGTGGAAGTCGTCGGCCGGTGCGCTGGCGCGGGTCAAGGTCGCGCAGGTGACCAACCTGACGCGGTCGATCCAGTCGTTCCAGAAGGCCGG
>JAFIHP010000186.1 GCA_017849335.1 Actinomycetales bacterium
GGACTTCGCGCAGGGACCAGAGGCGCCTGGCTCTGCGATGGCGGGCGCGGCCGAGCGACTGGTCGGCGATCCGGCAGGGGTGGCCGAGAGCGTGGCCCTTCTCGCACGCGACCTGCTCGGCGCCTTGAAATCGTAGGGTTAAGGCCTCCGGCTTTGCCCCGGTTCTCCTGGCCGACATAAGCGGATGAATCGGGCATTACTGAGGTCGTCCGCGCCCCACTTCGTGCCATCCCCGGGCCACTAGCGGGCCACTACGCGGGCACAAGAGGGGCAAAACGGACACTAATCGGGACAGATTGATCGGGCTCCGAAATCGCGAAAACCCCCTGTTACCAGGGGGTTTTCGGTGGAGCGGGTGACCGGGATCGAACCGGCATGGCCAGCTTGGAAGGCTGGGGCTCTGCCATTGAGCTACACCCGCGTGCGACCGCAGTCGACCAGCAGAGGATACCGGCCCTACAGATCCTCCATCACCACCGCCGACTCGGTGACCTTGAGCTTGTGCACGTAGGCGCGGATGACGTCGTCCGGCGGCCCATGCATGACCAGCTCGCCGTGGTCCAGCCAGATGCACTCGTCGCACAGCGTGCGCACCGACGCGAGGGCGTGCGAGATGAGCACCATCGTGCTCGCCTGGGCGACCATCTCCTTCATCTTCGCGTTGGCGCGCTCCTTGAACGCAGCGTCGCCGGTGGACAGGGCCTCGTCGATCAGCAGGATGTCCGGGTTCTGGTGCACCGCGACGCTGAACGCCAGACGCGACGTCATGCCCGCGGAGTACGACCGGATCGGCATGTCGATGAACTCGCCGATGTCCGCGAACGCCGCGATGTCGTCGTAGCGCTCGTCGATCTCGGCGCGGGTCAGCCCGGCGGCGAGCGCACCCAGCACGATGTTCTCCCGCCCGGACAGGTCCTTGTTGAACCCGACGCCGAGCGACAGCAGCGTGCTCGTGCGGCCGACGACCTCGACCCGCCCCTTCGTGGGAGGAAGGATCCCCGCCATCGTCCGCATGAGTGTGCTCTTGCCCGCGCCGTTGCGTCCGATGACGCCGAGGACTGACCCACGGGGCACCTCGAAGCTGAGCCCCTTGAGCGCATCGACGGTCCGCACCGTGCGCTCGTGGCGGCCCAGCCGGACGATCGCCTTCCGTAGGGTCGGCCGTCGCTCCATCGTGGTGCGGTAGCTGACGTGCAGGTCGCTCACGACGATGGCCGGTTCGGCGGCGGGCGTGGTCGCGTCGGTCACAGCCGCACCGGGAACTCGCGCTCCTTGGCGCGGAACACCACGAGGCCGATCGCGAAAGTCCCGAACGCCCAGGCGACCGCCATCAGCCACCAGCTCGGCAGGCCGAAGTCACCCCGCACGAGCGTCTCGCCCCACACCGCCAAGATCGCGAAGATCGGGTTGAAGATCTCGAACTTCAGCATCCACGGCTTCATCTGCCAGGCGAAGTACAGGACCGGCGACAGGTACATCCACATCCGCGTCACGTACGGCAGGAAGTTCGAGACGTCCCGGAAGTAGACCTGGGCGGTGGCCATCAGCAAGGTCATGCCCGCGGTGAACACGACCAGCAGGCCGAACGCCGGGATCGCCATCAGCTGGACGACCGAGAAGTGCAGCGTGTTGGCGTCGCTCTTCGGCGCGAAGAGGGCGAAGTACGAGAAGAACGCGAAGAAGATGATCAGCGTCGGCAGGAACTTCGACACCGCCGTGCGCATGGCCGAGAGCGGCAGGAGCAGAAGCGGGAACGACGTGTTCAGGACGAGCTTGCCGCCGCCGACAATCGTCTGCGAGCCAGCCGTCATCGCTCCCTGCAGCAGGTGGAACGCGAACAGCGCCCCCAGCAGGTGCACGAAGTAGTCCGGCCCCTTGCGGCCGCCGCCGATGATGACGACGAGCAGGAAGTAGACCGACGCGGTGAGGACGGGGTTGAGCAGCAGCCACAGTCGGCCGAAGGCGGTGTTGGAGTGCGTCGCGTCCATCTCGGCCCGGGACAGCTCGAGGGCGAAGTGCCGGCGCTCCCACAGCTCACGCCAGTAGTGCCGGTCGGTCGTCAGGCGGCTCGAGGTCGGCTCGTAGACATGCCGCTCCCGCACGTCCGCCGGAGCGCCCGGTGCCGCGGCGGGTCCGGGAGCGGTCGGCACGGCGCCGATGCTCGTCCCCGCGGACCCGACGTTGCGAACTCCTCTCAGCGGTGTCTCAGGTTGGCCGCGTCCGACAACGGGATAGGTTCGGGCAGTGACCGACCGACCGCTGCGGATCGCCTGGCTCGTGTACCGCGGCAACCCGCACTGCGGCGGCCAGGGCGTCTACACCCGCTACGTCGCCCGCGAGGTCGCTGCCCTCGGCCACCACATCGAGGTGCTGTCCGGTCAGCCCTGGCCCCAGCTCGACGACCCGAGTCAGCTCGTCGAGGTCGCCGGCCTGGACCTGTACCGGCAACCGGACCCGTTCCGCGTGCCGCACCTGCGGGAGTTCCGCGACAGCATCGACGCCCGCGAGTTCGCGATCATGTGCAGCGCCGGCTTCCCGGAGCCGTGGGCGTTCAGCGTCCGCGCCCGACGGATGCTGCGCGGGCGACGCGCCGACTTCGACCTCGTCCACGACAACCAGTGCCTGGGCTCCGGCGTCCTCGGCATGATGCGCGACGGCTGGCCCCTGACCGCGACCATCCACCACCCGATCACGGTCGACCGCGAGCTCGACCTGGAGCACGCCACGTCCCTGCGTCGCCGGGTCGCGCTGCGCCGCTGGTACGGGTTCCTGCGGATGCAGCTGAAGGTCGCCCCGCGCATTCCACGGGTGGTCACGGTCTCGGAGAACTCCCGGCGCGACATCGCGGCGCAGATGGGCGTGCCGCTGGACCACCTGCAGGTCGTGCCGATCGGCGTCGACCAGGACCTCTTCCGGCCGCGGCCCGACGTGGCGCGGATCCCCGGCCGGCTCATGACGACCGCGAGTGCCGACGTGCCCCTCAAGGGACTGTCCGTGCTGCTGGACGCGCTCGCGAAGGTACGGGTCGAGCGCCCCGACGCGCACCTGGTCGTCATCGGCCGTCTCAAGGACGGCAGCGGCGTGCCCGCGCTGATCGAGTCGCTCGGGCTGGCCGGGGCGGTCGAGTTCGTCTCGGGCGTCACCGACGAGCGCATCGTCGAGCTGTACGGGGAGGCCCAGGTCGCGGTCGTCCCGTCGCTGTACGAGGGGTTCTCGCTGCCCGCGGCCGAGGCGATGGCCTGCGGTGTCCCGGTGGTCGCCACCACCGGGGGAGCGCTCCCGGAAGTCGTCGGACCCGACGGCGAGAGCGCGCGCACGGTCGCTCCCGGCGACCCGTCCGCGCTGGCGGCGATGATCGTCGAGGTCCTCGGGGACCCGGACCAACGCGAGCGGCTCGGTCGCGCCGGCCGTGAGCGGGTGCTCTCCCGGTTCACCTGGCGCGAGCACGCCCGGGGGCTGGTGGACGTCTGGCGCGCCGAGCTCGCGGACCGCGATGCTCACCGTTGACCTCGACCGGCTTCGCGTCGGCCCCCGTGACGTCCTTCTCGACCTGGGGTGTGGCGCGGGTCGGCACGCCTTCGCGGCGCTGCGGCGCGGCGCGCGCGTGATCGCGCTGGACGCCGACCCGAACGAGCTGGAGTCGGTGCACGCGACCGTCACGGCGATGACGGAGGCGGGGGAGGTGCCACCGGACGGACGGTGCGTCGAGGTGCGGGGCGACGCCCTGCGCCTGCCCCTGCCGGACGCCTCCGTCGACCGGATCATCGCCGCGGAGGTCATGGAGCACATCCCGGACGACGAGGCAGCGATGGCCGAGCTGGCTCGCGTCCTGCGTCCTGGCGGGCTCCTCGCGGTGACGGTTCCGACGCGGTTCCCCGAGCGCATCAACTGGGCCCTGGACGAGAACTACTACCGCACGCCCGGCGGCCACGTGCGCATCTACCGCCGTCGCGAGCTGGAGGGCCGCCTGCGTCGAGCGGGCCTGACGGTCCACGGGCACGACCATGCGCACGCCCTCCACTCGCCCTACTGGTGGATCCGGTGCGCCGGCGGCGTGAACCGACCGGATCGCCTCATCGCCCGTCGGTACCACGACCTGCTCGTCTGGCAGATCATGAAGAACCCGCC
>JAFIHP010000001.1 GCA_017849335.1 Actinomycetales bacterium
CCTGGTCGCGCTCGCGATCCCGCGCCGCGTCCCGTCGACCTCGACCGCCGTCGGCCGCGAGGACCCGCGACCACGCTCGTCGGAGGCGGAGCTGGTCGTCGACGGCCGGGTCGAGGACGGGGCCGGCCGACCCGTGGCGCACGCCGTCGTCAGCGTGGCGACCCTCGACGGGGATGCCGTCGACTGGGCCCGCAGCGAACCTGACGGCACGTTCGTCGTCGCGGTGCCGCGATGGGGGCAGTTCGCCCTCGTCGTGTCCGCCGCCGGGTGGGCGTCGCGCGCCGTCGTCGCGGACCTGACCGACGGCGACTCCCCGACCGTCCTGCGCCTCGAGCGCCCGCTGCGCCTGTCCGGCCGGGTCCACGGCCCCCCGCCCGGACTGGCCACCGTGACGCTCGTCGACGACAGCGGGGAGATCTGCGAGGCGACCCGCACGGACCAGGACGGCTCCTTCGGCCTGCCGCTGCCACCGCCCGGGCGCTACGTGCTCGCGGCCGTCGACGGGCGCAACGGGGCAGCCGCGGACCTCGTCGTGGGGTCGGACCCGCTCGTCGTCGACCTGCACCTGCCCCCGGCGGCCCGGCCATGAGCACCCGCGACCGCATCCTCGAGGCGGCCCAGCGGCTGTTCGCCGAGCGCGGGTACGCACGCGTCAGCATCCGTCAGATCGCCGCCGAGGCCGGCGTCTCGCCGGCCCTGGTGATGAAGCTCGGGGTGAGCAAGGAGCAGATCCACGCCGACGCCACGCCGCCGCGGCAGCCGCCGCTGAGCCCCGACTGGCCCGACGACGAGGTGGGCGCCGAGCTCGTCCGCCGGATCCTCGCGCGCCGCGACGACGGAGCGGTGGAGCCGTGGATGCACGACCTGCTCGCCGTCCTCGACGCACCCGACCCGGCGGCTGCTCGCGCCGACTTCGAGGCGCACTACGTCGATCGCCTGGCGAAGCGCGTGTCGGCAGGTCCGCGCCAGCGTGAGCGCGCCGAGCTCGTCGCCGCGCTCATGCTCGGTCTCGCGACCGCACTTCGCCCGCTTCGCCTGGTGGCCGAGGACGAGGACTGGGTCGTCGAGCGCTACGGCGCGCTGGTCCAGTCACTCATCGACGGCTAGACCGGGGCCATGCGCCGGTCCGTTTCGGCGAATGTCCTCGTCCGAGCCGGACGGGCGTGCCACCCTCACGGCACATCACAGGCAAGGAGCCCCGTGGCCGAGGAGACCCCGCTGACCGCGCGACGCCGGGCGGCGTCGTGACCACGCCCGAGCAGACGACGGGGGAACCCGCCGGACTCCGTCTCGGGCCGCTCGCCCGGTGGCTCGCGTCGGTCGGCGCGCCGATCGACGCCGTCGGGCCGCTCTCCGCGCGGCTCCTGCCGGGCGGCCGGTCGAACGTCACGTACCGGCTCACCGACGTGCACGGCTCCAGCGTCGTCGTGCGCCGACCACCCCTGGGCCACATCCTGCCGAGCGCCCACGACATGTCACGGGAGTTCCGCGTCCTGCACGGCCTGGGCCAGGTCGGGTTCCCGGTACCGGAGGCGATCGCGGAGTGCACGGACACGGAGATCATCGGTGCGCCGTTCCTCGTCATGGCGTACGTCGACGGTCGCGTCATCGACAGTCAGCCCGCCGCCGAGGAGCTCTCCCCCGCCGAGGCCGACGGAGTGTGCGCCGCCCTCGCGGACACCCTGGCCGACCTGCACGAGGTCGACGCGGGTGCTGCCGGCCTGACCGACCTCGGCCGACCCGAGGGGTACGTGGAGCGGCAGGTCCGCCGGTGGAGCCAGCAGTGGGAGCTCACCAAGGTGGAGGAGCTCGCGGACATCGACCGCCTGCGCACCTGGCTCGCGGAGGCGGTGACCCGCCTGCCGGCAGACCTGCCCTGGTCGGTCGTCCACGGTGACTACCGACTGGACAACGTCATCGTCGCTCGTGACGACCCGCGGATCGAGGCCGTGCTGGACTGGGAGATGTCGACGCTCGGAGACCCCGTCGTCGATCTCGCGGTCGCGCTCGTGTACTGGTCGCAGCACGGTGACGGGCTTCGCGCGACGGTCCCGGTGGCCGAGCACATGACGGACGGTCCGGGCTTCTGGTCGCGGGCGCAGCTCATCGACAGGTACGCCGCGCGGTCAGGCCGGTCGATCGACCATCTGGACGTCGCGGTGGCGCTGGCGTGCTTCAAGCTCGCGGTCATCATGGAGTCGATCCGCTACCGCGCCCTGTCCGGCCAGCAGCTGGGCGCCGCGGCCGGCACGGGAGACGCGCTCGGGGTGGCGACGCGGTCGCTCGCCGCCCTCGGTCTCGCGGTCACGCGCGAGGGGACCCTGGCGGGCCTCGCCCACTAGATCGGCCGGCAAGAGCCGGGGTCCTCATGCTCGTGCGGCACGCCCCACCGAGGGACGTGCCGCACGAGGAGTGCCGGTGTGGCTAGGCGCTGACCGCGATCGGGCGGCGCTTGGACACGACGACGGCCGCGACGACGATGATCACCGCGACGAGCGCGATCGCCCAGCGCAGTGCCGTGTTGGCCGAGTCGCCGATGCTCAGCGTCACCACGGCGGGCGCGATGAGCAGGGCGACCAGGTTCATCACCTTGATCAGCGGGTTGATGGCCGGGCCGGCCGTGTCCTTGAACGGGTCGCCGACGGTGTCGCCGATGACGGTCGCCGCGTGCGCCTCGGAGCCCTTGCCGCCGAAGTTGCCGTCCTCGACGTACTTCTTCGCGTTGTCCCACGCGCCGCCGCTGTTCGACAAGAAGACCGCCATGAGCACACCGGTCGCGATCGTGCCCGCGAGGTACGCACCGAGAGCGCCGACGCCGAGGCCGAAGCCCACGGCGATCGGGGTCAGCACGGCGAGCAGGCCCGGCGTGATGAGCTCGCGCAGCGAGTCCTTCGTGACGATGTCGACGACCTTGCCGTACTCCGGCTTCTCGGTCCCCTCCATGATCCCGGGGTGCTCGCGGAACTGCCGGCGCACCTCGAAGATGACCGCGCCGGCCGCGCGGGACACCGCGTTGATGGCCAGGCCGGAGAAGAGGAACACGACAGCCGCGCCGATGATCAGGCCGACCAGGTTGGCCGGCGAGGCGACGTCGAGCACGCCGATGTACTGCAGGTTCTTGGCCAGATCGGCCGCGCTGCTCGAGAGCTGGGCGCCCGCGTCGCCCGTGGCGCCGATGATCGCGTCGCGGAAGGCCCCGAACAGCGCGGTCGCGGCGAGCACGGCCGTCGCGATCGCGATGCCCTTCGTGATGGCCTTGGTGGAGTTGCCGACCGCGTCGAGCCGGGTCAGGACGGCTGCGCCCTCGCCGTGCACGTCGCCCGACATCTCCGCGATGCCCTGGGCGTTGTCGGAGACCGGCCCGAAGGTGTCCATCGAGACGATGACGCCGACGGTGGTCAGCAGGCCGGTGCCGGCCAGGGCGATCGCGAACAGCGAGAGCAGCACGACGCCGCCACCGAGCAGGAAGGCTCCGTAGACCGCCGCGCCGATGAGCAGCGCCGAGTAGACGGCCGACTCCAGGCCGAGCGAGATGCCCGCGAGGATGACGGTGGCCGGACCCGTGAGCGAGCTCTTGGAGACGTCGTCGACCGGGCGACGGTTCGTCTCGGTGAAGTACGCGGTGAGCTGCTGGATGACCGCCGCCAGGACGATGCCGATGAACACGGCGCCGACGACGAACAGGCGCGGGTTGATCGAGTCCACCGTCTCGGACGCGGCGATGCCGCCGATGGACTCGATCTCGGCCCAGGTCGAGGGGACCCACGCGAAGACGGCTGCGATGACCAGGACCGCACTGATGACGGCGGAGATGAAGAAGCCGCGGTTGATGGCCGACATGCCCGACCGGTCACCGGAGCGGGGGGACACGGCGAAGATCCCGATGACCGCCGTGATGACACCGATGGCGGGGATCACGAGCGGGATGACGAGGCCGAGCTCGCCGAACGCGGCGATGCCCAGGATCAGCGCGGCCACCAGCGTGACGGCGTTCGACTCGAACAGGTCAGCAGCCATGCCGGCGCAGTCGCCGACGTTGTCGCCCACGTTGTCCGCGATGGTGGCAGCGTTGCGGGGGTCGTCCTCGGGGATGCCCTGCTCGACCTTGCCGACCAGGTCAGCGCCCACGTCGGCCGCCTTCGTGAAGATGCCGCCGCCGACGCGCATGAACATCGCGAGCAGCGCCGCGCCGAAGCCGAAGCCCTCCAGCACCTTCGGTGCGTCGCCCTTGTAGACGAGGACGACGAGCGCCGCGCCGAACAGGCCCAGGCCGACGGTGCACATGCCGGCGACGCCGCCCGTGCGGAAGGCGATCTTCATGGCGCTCTGCTCGCCCGTGGTGTTGGCCGCCGCCGCCACGCGGACGTTGCCGCGGACCGCGAGCCACATGCCCATGTAGCCGGTGATGGCGGAGAACACGGCGCCGACGACGAAGAAGATGCTGCGTCCGATGCGCTCGCTGGAGGTGTCGGCCGGCAGCAGGAACAGGACGAAGAAGACGATGACCGCGAACACCGCCAGCGTCTTGAACTGCCGGTTCAGGTAGGCCGAAGCGCCCTCCTGGACCGCGGCGGCGATGCTCTTCATGTTGTCGGTGCCCTCGCTCGCGGCCAGGACCTGGCGAACCAGGACGGCGGCCACGACCAGCGCGGCCAGGGCGATCACGGCAACGACGACGACCGTCGTCAGGTTGCTGCCGCTCAGCTCGATCATCGGACTCCTCCAAGTGGCCGCACAGGCGACGAGCCTGAGCGGGGTGCGGACGACGCAGCCGACAATCCGGGCCGCGGTCGCGCGTTACTCTACGCAGCCGAAATCGGCAAGGGGGCTCGGTCTCTCAGTCGGGTCATTCGACGGCCTGTGAGGTATGTCACTGGTCCGACGCGATTCAGTCGCCTACCTCGCGTAGTACTCGACCACCAGCTGGACGTCGCACACGATCGGCACCTCGTGGCGGACCGCCGAGCGCAGGACGCGGGCCGCCAGCTGCTCCGGCCAGACCTCGAGATAAGGCGGCGTCCGGTCCACGTTCGCTCCCTCGCGGGCGGCGACGAACACGTCCAGCGGTGCGCTGCGCGGACGGACGGAGACGATGTCGCCGTCGCGCAGGCGGTACGCCGGAAGGTCTACCCGGTCGCCGTTGACCATGAGGTGACCGTGCGAGACGAGCTGCCGCGCCTGGTAGATGGTGCGGGCGAGGCCCGCACGCAGGACGACCGCGTCGAGACGACGCTCGAGGTCGGCGACGAGGTTCTCGTCGGTCCGGCCCGGCTGTCGCGCGGCGTCGGCGAACACCCGCCGCAGGTGCTTCTCGGAGATGTAGTACTGCGCGCGCAACCGCTGCTTCTCCAGCAACCGGCGGCCGTACTCGGTCAGGTCCCGTCGACGCCGTCCGTGCTGCCCCGGGCGGTAGGGCCGCTCGTCGAGGACCTTCGCGCCCTTGGGCGTCAGGGCGATGCCGAGTGATCGGCTGAGCGACCCGGCCGGCTTGTGCTTCATTCGCGCACTCCTCAGTTTAAGTTAGGCTAACCTAACCTGATCTGAGGAGATCCGTCCACACCCGGAGGTGCCCGTGCCGATCACCGTCTCTCGAGCCGTCCGCGAGCACGCACCCCGCAACGCCCTGTGGTGCCGGGCCGGAGTGCGTGCGCTGATCGCCGACTCTTCCGCGAGCGCGGTCGCCGTCGTCGCGGACGTGCCCGTCCCGGTCCGGGAACGTCGCCTGGTCGACGGCCGGATCCTCATCCGGCCGGCGGACGGATGGGGCTGGCCGAACGACGAGCCGGACGCCGTCGGCGAACTCCTCCTGGCGGCCGGCGGCCTGGGCCTGGCGGCCGTGGGCTGGTGGTCGCCGGACCGAGCGCCCGCTCTGGGTCCGCGTGACGCGTCGGGCGCGATCCTGTACCTGGAGGTCGCGGGCCTGACGCTGTGGGCCGGGTCCCACCGCATCTGCACCGAGGAGCCCGCGCGCATCCACGCGGTGCTGCAGGACTAGCCCCCCGTTTCGTTTGTCCCGGCTACGGGGACAAACGAGAGGGGGTCAGGCGAGCGCCTCGTCGAGGGTCGCGTGGAGCGGAATCACCACGTCCAGGCCGGTCAGCGCGAACACCTTCAGGACCCGCGGCGCGCTCGCGACGACGTCGAGGGTCCCTTCGGCCTCGCGCACGCGCTTGAGCGTCGTGACGAGGACACCGAGCCCGGTCGAGTCGATGAACGGAACACCCGTGAGGTCGACCACGATCGCCGGTCCGGCCTGCTGGAGCGCCGGGTCGATCGCCGCCTGCAGGTCCGGCGCGACGTGGGCGTCCAGCTCCCCCGTGACGGTCACGACCGAACGACCGGCGGCCTGCGTCGTCACGACCTCGAAATCCATCCGCCTACTGTGGCACAGGCAGCCCGGCGGGCGCCCGGCAACGGACCGGGAACGACGCCCGACAATGAGTCGCGATGAGCGACCTTCTGCCCGACCCGCCGCCGGACACCGGCACCGCCGACCTGCTGGCCGTGCTCGCCCGCGGCCGGGAGGACCGGCTCGTCTTCGCGGAGCGGGTCCGCGCACGGCCAGGCCGCGTCGCGCCGTGGCCGGCCTGGGCGCCACCCGAGGCGGTGGCCGCGTGGCAGCGCGGCGGGGTCGAGTCCCCGTGGGAGCACCAGGTCGCCGTCGCCCAATTGGCGCACGACGGTCAGCACGTCGTCGTCGCCACCGGCACGGCGTCCGGCAAGTCACTGGCGTTCGGCCTGCCCGCGCTCGCCCGGGTGCACGCGGGGGCGGGCGCACCCGACGGACGCGGGGCGACCGTCCTCTACGTCGCGCCGACGAAGGCGCTGGCGGCCGACCAGCTGAGGTCGCTCGACGGCCTCGGCCTGTCGTGGCTGCGCGCGGCGACGTACGACGGCGACACCCCCGCCGAGGAGCGCACCTGGGTCCGACGGCACGCGAACTACGTGCTCACCAACCCGGACCTGCTGCACCACTCGCTGCTCCCCGGACACGAGGCATGGGCCGGCTTCCTGCGCCGACTCTCGGTGATCGTCGTCGACGAGCTCCACTCGTACCGCGGAGTGCTGGGCGCGCACGTCGCTGCCGTCATCCGTCGACTGCGACGTCTCGCCGAGCACTACGGGGCCCGCCCGGTGGTCGTCGCCGCATCGGCCACGATCGCGAACCCGCGCGAGGCTGCCGCCCGGTTCGTGGGCGACGAGGTCGTCGCGGTGGTCGAGGACCTCTCGCCGCGTCCTCCGACGACACTCGCGTTCTGGCAGCCCCCGGTGCTCGCCGACGGCCAGTCGAGACGCAGCGCTGTCGCCGAGTCCGCCGAGTTGCTCGCCGGCATCACGCGCGCCGGCGGCCAGGCCGTGGCCTTCGCGCGCAGCCGGGTCGGGGTCGAGGTCCTCGCGCGGCTGACGCGCGAGGACCTCGGAACCGACGACGTCCATGCCGTCGCGGCCTACCGCGCGGGCTACCTGCCCGAGGAGCGCCGCGCCCTGGAGGCGGACCTGCGGTCCGGACGGATCCGCGCCCTGGCGACGACCAGCGCGCTCGAGCTCGGCATCGACATCAGCGGCCTCGACGCGGTCATCGTCTGCGGCTGGCCCGGCACCCGCGCCAGCCTGTGGCAGCAGCTCGGCCGCGCCGGACGGAGCGACGCACCAGCGCTGGGGGTGCTCGTGGCCCGGGACGACCCGCTGGACACCTACCTCGTCCAGCATCCCCGCGCCCTGCTCGACGACCGGGTCGAGGCGACGGTGTTCGACCCGGAGAACCCCTACGTCCTGGCCGGGCACCTCGCCGCGGCCGCAGCCGAGAAGCCCCTCACCCCCGAGGACGCGATCCGGTGGTTCGGGGATTCGGCGCCGGCCCTGCTGGACCAGCTCGTCCAGCAGGGGCTCCTGCGTCGCCGCCCCACCGGCTGGTTCTGGACGCGCCCCGAGCGGGCGTCGAGCCTGACCGACCTGCGGGGAGCCGGCCCCTCCGTGCGCATCGTCGAGGACGGCACGGGGCGGCTGCTGGGCACGGTCGACGTGGCCCGCGCCCCCGCCACGGTGCACCCCGGCGCGGTGTACGTGCACCAGGGGATCGAGCACGTCGTCGTCGACCTGGACCTCGACGAGGCGGTGGCGTGGGCACGGGTCGAGGAGGTCGCGCACTCGACTCAGGCCCGCAGTGTCAGTGAGATCTCGATCGTGACCCAGGCATCGTCGCGCGCCGACGGGACGCTGCATCGCGGCGAGGTGGAGGTCACGTCGCAGGTGGTGTCGTTCGTCCGACGCGCCGAGGACGGGACGACCCTGGGCGAGACCCCGCTGACGATGCCGGTGCAGCGGCTGCGCACGCAGGCCGTGTGGTGGACGCTGTCCGACGCCGAGGTCGCGGCGAGCGGCATCGACCCGTCGGATGTCCCCGGCGCCGCGCACGCAGCCGAGCACGCGTCGATCGGCCTCCTCCCGCTGTTCGCGACCTGCGACCGGTGGGACCTCGGCGGGGTGTCGACGGCTCGGCACCTCGACACCGGGGTGCTCACCGTCTTCGTCTACGACGGCTTCCCCGGCGGAGCGGGGTTCGCCGAGCGCGGCTACGACATCGCTGACGTGTGGCTGCGCGCGACTCGGGAGCTGATCGCCGGCTGCCCGTGCGCGACGGGCTGCCCGGCGTGCGTCCAGTCACCCAAGTGCGGCAACGGCAACGAGCCCCTCCACAAGGCAGGTGCGGTGGCCCTGCTCGACCTCGTACTCAGCCGGCTGGCAGGCCCGCCCGCGCACTGACCTGCACCTGGTCACCCGCACCGCCCCCGACGAGTGCCAGCAGACGTCCGACGATCGCGGGTGCCGGCGCCGCCACGCGGACCACGACATCGTCACCCTCGACACGGCAGGCCGCCAGGCGAAGATCGTTGCCGGACACGACGACAGCCGCGCTGGCGCACCGATCGCCCGAGGACTGAGCACCGGCGACGGCCGCGATGTCGGCCACCGCCGCGGCGCGCTGCCGTGTCACGGCGAGCGACCCCAGGCTGACCGCGACCAGCGTCGCGAAGGCGATAACCGCGATCAGGACGGTGCTCCACAGCACGGCGACACCTCGGTCGTCGCAGCGACCACGGTCCGAGCCGCACGCACCTCGGGGAGCGTTCACTCCCACTCCCTCGGCACCACGACCTCGTCGCGCACGGTCACGGAGAGGCCGTCCCACACCGGAGCACTCACCTCGACGCGAGCGGTCACCCGCACCGAGGCTCCCTCGTCGACGGCGTCGACGACCGCACCCGGCGCGCGCAGGCGCGCGGCTACCACCGCGTCCGCGACCGGCACGCCACGCGCGATGTCACGGGCCGCTTGGCGGGTCGCGTCGCCGAGCCTCAGCGAGGTCGACGCGAGCGAGACGACCCACACGAGCACCATCGTGACGGCGAGCAGCGCCGGGATCGCCAACGCCGCCTCGACGATCACCATGCCGTCGTCGCCCCGGCGGCGGCAGTCGCGCCGCTGGGGCGAGGCGGCGAACCGCCCCGCCCCAGCGGGTCTGCGACGTCGGTCAGCCACCGAAGAAGTGCGAGAACGCGGACTTGATGAGCTGCATCGCGACCTCGCGCACCTCGTCGCTGGTCAGGATCTTGATGAGGATGCCGCCGAGCCCGGCCGCCGCCACCGTGCCGACCGCGTACTCGGCCGTCGTCATCCCCTCCTCGCCGCGCGCCGCGCGGAGCATGAGCTTCTTCACAAGTGTCCCCCGAATCTTCTTGGCTGCCAGGAGATTCCTCCCGGCAGCGCTGCCGGATCTCGGCAGCGACGCGATCTGCGTCGTCGCCTACGCTGGCCCAGCGCGGCTCGCCGGCCGATCCACCGCGAGAACCCGTGGACGGCACCCGCGAGGGCCGCCCCTGTGGACACCCCGGGGTCAGGACAGCAG
>JAFIHP010000187.1 GCA_017849335.1 Actinomycetales bacterium
CCCTGTCGGTCTCGGTGTCGGAGGTCCCGACGGTCGAGGCCGTCCCGAGCCCGGGCTTCGCGAGCGGACTGGAGAGCGGCTGGGCCGCCTTCGTCTCGGCCGTGGGAGTGACCGCGACGGCTTTCGGCTTCTTCCTGCCGTTCCTGCTGCTCCTGCTGGTGATCGCGGTGCCCGTCGCGCTCGTGTGCGTGTGGCTGGTACGTCGGCATCGTCGACGCCTGTCGGCCGTCGCGCCGCAACCGGTCGGGAGCCATTCGGCGAGCGCGGACCTGACCGCTCAGCCGTAGGTGCAGGAGCTGACGACACCACCGACGGTCGCGACGGTGAATCGGTCGGGCCGGTAGTCCGAGGTCACCGGCTGCGGCGCGCCGTCGATACTGCCCACCCGCACGGTGTAGCCGTTCGACCCGGCGAAGGTCGATGCCTGCTCGGCGGTCATGCGCGCGTCGATCATCTGCTGGCACATGCCCAGCATCTGCGCCGAGCCCGCGCCCGCAGCCGGCGCGCCGGCGACCTGCTCCAGGCTCGCGGCGACCCGCAGCAGCTGCGCGTAGGTCAGACCCGACGAACGGATCACGATCGTGGTGTTGCCCGGGGCGGTCATGGTCGAGGCCGGCCGGGCGGTCAGCTCGATCGTGCCCCCGTAGCGCAGGACGTCCGCCCGCGAGCAGCGCGTCCGGGCGGGCACCGGACGGGGGTTCGCGTTCGCGGGCTGGGGGACGCACTCGGCGTAGACGCGTGCGGGCACGCGAACACGCATCCCGGCCGGGCCGAGCGGCACGCGGACCGTCCGCACCAGCGCACGCGTCGTGGCGACGGCGGGCTCGGCGGCCCACCCCGTGTTCGCCCACTTCTCCTCGACCCACACCGACCGTGTACCGCGGCCGTAGCGCGTTCCTGCGTAGGTCGACCCGCCCGTCGCGGCCCCGTCGGCGACCGTGATGGCGTCACCGATCACCACGACGCGGCGCGTGCGGTCGAGCCCCGCGGTGTTCCGCGGCTCCCAGAGCGACCCGGCGGTGCCCAGTCGGGCCGCCGCGACGTCCCACGTCGCGACAGACGTCGAGAGGTCCGGTCCGGTTGCCGCCTGGGCCGGCATGGCGCCCGCGGCGAGGGCCGCTCCCACGACGACAACGGTGCACAGGGTCCGGAGAGTTCGCTGAGGCGTCATGGCCCCATCGTCGCTGATCGCACCCGATCAGACCAGGCGCGGTCGCTCCCCTGCGGTTCGCGGGCTCACCCGTAGGTGCAGCCGACGACGACACCACCCTCGACGTCGAACGTGAAGCGGTCGTCGCGCAGGTCCATCGTCACCGCCTGCGGCTGACCGTCGATCGTGCCGACCCGGGCGACGTAGCCGTTCTTCTCGGCCAGCGCGGTCGCGTCCTCCGGGGTCATCTTCTCGTCGACCATCTGCGTGCACAGCGCGGTCATCTCCGCCGTCCCGGCCTGCGCCCCGGACGACTGCTCGCCCGTGGGCTGCGCCGAGGCGCTCGCGGCCGGGGAGCTCGCGGCCGGGGAACTCGTCGTGGCGTCCGTCGAAGACGAGCAGGCGGACAGCACACCGACCGCGGCGACCGCGGCGGCGGTGGCGGCCAGACGTCGGATCCTCATGGGTGCTCCTTTCGCGTCAGGCCGGGAACTCCGACCACCCAGTCGTGGATCACGCTGGTCCGAAGTACGACGTCCTGGACGGACCGATTGGTTCCGCTGACGATCACCCACAGCAAGCCGGGGACGAAGAGGGTGCAGAACAGGGCGCGGACGAACGCGCCGGCCCACCGGACCCGTTCCCCGCGGAAGTTCACGACCCGGACGCCGAGGATCAGGTTCCCGACGGTGCGCCCACCGGTGGCCCAGCCCACGGTCCAGTAGACGACGTTCAGGACGTAGCCGTACGCGATCAGCGCGCCGACCCTGGGCACGCGGTCGCCCGCGAACGCATCGGCCTGCGAGGTGGCGGGCTGCACGATGAACGAGAGCATCCAGACGGCGACGACGGTGCCGAGGACGACCAGGAACACGAGGACGACGTCGATGATCGCGGCGCTCGCCCGGGTCACGAACCCGGCTCGCTCGCCCTGGATCGGCACGGCGTAGCTCGGCAGCGCGGGTTGGTCGTGGACCGGCTCGCTGCCAGCCGCGATCCGGGACCGGTACTCGCGGAAGGTCGTCACGGCACCGGCTCCGTCGCCTCGCCGACGCGTACGTCACCGGCGCCCGCGTCGTCGTCGGGGCCGCCGTCGTAGGGGTCGCCACCGAGATCCTCGCGGAACCGACCGCCGAGGGACTGCGGCTCCCCCGGCGCGTCGAGCTTGCGGCCGCGTCGGCGGAACACGATCCGGTCGGCCAGTCCGGACACGATGCGGTCGGCACCCAGCGCCTGCCGACGGGTCCCGTTCATCACGTCTCCGGCGATACCGCTCGTGGAGTCCCGGATGATCTGCGGCAGGTCGATCTCGTCGACGACGTAGTTGGCCAGGTCGATAACGGGGACGCGGTCGATGATCGCCTCCATGTCGGCCTTCGCGACGACCGCGTCGATGTCGACGCGGTCGATGACGATCGACGTCAGGTCGAGATCGTCGAGCGCGCGGGTGACGACGGCACCGAGGTCGACCTGGCGGATGACGAGGTCGGTGAGATCGATGCGTTCGACGACCGCTGCGGCGATGACCGGCACCATCCGGTCGAGCGCGGCGTTGACCGGCGTGGCGACCGCCCGACTGACCGAGTGCTCGACGACGACGGCGATGGTGACCGCGGCCTGCGTGGCCAGGCCCACGGTGCTGGCGACGACGTCGAACAGGGTGCGGGCCGCCGGGGCCGGCTGGTGCGCCGCCGGCCACGTCGTGAGCACGACCTCCTGCCGGGCCGTCAACCCGTCGCTCACGTCGTCCGTCATCGCCTCACCAGCCGGCTACGACTCGACGCGCATGGGACCGGTCTTGGCGGCCGGGAAGTAGTCCTGCCCGATTCCGCTGCTGCGCTTGGGGATCATGACCGACCGGAACCACGACACGATCTCGTCGCCGTCCTGGTTCAGCCCGCGCGTCTTCATCCGGATGATGCCCATCTCCGGCCGCGAGGACGACTCCCGCTTGTCCAGGCAGATGCTCTCCGCGTAGATCGTGTCGCCGATGTAGACCGGGTGCGTCAGCTTGATGTCCGTCCAGCCGAGGTTCGCCACGGCGTTCTGGCTCATGTCGATCACCGATAGGCCCAGCACCAGGGCGACGGTCAGGCCGGAGTTCACGATGATGCGGCCGCCGGTGATGGGGTTCGACTGGGCGAGGTCGGCGTTGAAGTGGTTCTGGTTCGTGTTGCACGTCAGGAGGGTGAACCAGGTCGAGTCGGCCTCGCTGATCGTGCGGCCGAACGGGTGCTGGTAGGTCGTACCGACCTCGAAGTCCTCGAGGAAGCGACCGAGCTGGGCGGGGACGACGGGGGACGCGGGCTGCTCACTCATGCGCGCATCCTGCCCTCCGGCCCGTCGGCACGTCGGGCGGGGGTGCTACTGGTCGCCGTCCTCGGCGCGGCGGCGCCAGCGGTCCTCCATGCGATCCATGAAGCCGGCCCCGTTCGTGGAGGCGCGGCCGCCGGCCGGCGGAACCTCGGTCTCCTCGACGGGCGCCCGGCGGCTGAACGCCGAGTACACGACAATGGCACCGACCAGCATCACGACGAAGCCGGCGACACCCAGCGCGATGACGGCCGTCGACGCACCGCCGACCAGGAGCGCAAGCCCGCCCAGGATCGCCAGGAACCCGAGCGAGGCGCGGCCGCGGGCCGCCCGGACGGCGGGTGTCGAGCGCAGCGAGGTCGCGAACTTGGGGTCCTCGGCGTAGAGGGCCTTCTCCATCTGGTCGAGCAGACGCTGCTCATGCTCGGATAGCGGCATGTAGCGCCCCCTTTCAGCGGCCCGAAGCTGCGTAGGCCTCAAGGATAAGCACGAACCCGCCCGAGGGAAACCGCTACCCGCCCATCCGCGCGGCGTTCACCCGATCAGGGCGCCTCGTCGCGCTCCCGTCGGCCGTCCGAACGGCCCAGCAGGCGGGCCGGCCGGACGGCGTCGCTGCCGTAGCGCGCCCGGAGCTCGTCGACCGCCACCTCCGCCTCTCGCCGCCCGGTCTCCGGTTGTCCGAGAACGAGCTGCTCGGCGACCGCTCCCTCGCCGACGAGCCCCTCCGCACGCACTCCCACCAGCCGGATCGGCTCCGGCACAACGACGAGAGCGTCGAACAGGGCGCGCGCCGCCTCGTAGACGTCGGCGCCGATGTCTGTGGGCGCCGCCAGCGTGCGCGAGCGCGTGACGGTGCGGAAGTCGGCGAACCGCACCTTGATCGACACCGTCCGCGCACGCTGGCCGGCAGCCCGCAGGCGTGAGGCCACCTGGTCCGACAGGCGCAGCAGCCGGGCCCGCAGGGCGACGACGTCGTCGATGTCGGCATCGAACGTCACTTCGTTGCCGATCGACTTCTCCGCCGTCCCGGGCGTCACCGCGCGGGGGTCACGGCCCCACGCGAGGTCGTGCAGATGGGTGCCGTGGGCGCGGCCGAGGCTGCGGACCAGGCGTTCGAGCGGGGCGTCCGCGAGCTCGCCGACCGTGTCCAGGCCGATACGTCGCAGCTGTTCCTCCGTACGCTCGCCGACACCCCAGAGAGCACCGACCGGCAACGGACGCAGGAACTCCAGCACCCGGTCCGCCGGAACGACCAGCAGTCCGTCGGGCTTGGCCCGCGTCGAGGCGAGCTTCGCGACGAACTTCGTCGGCGCGACACCGACGGAGCAGGTGATCTGCTGCTCGCGGCGGATCCGATCGCGGATCCGCTGGGCGATCTCGGCGGGACGGCCGAGCCGACGACGTGCGCCTGACACGTCCAAGAACGCCTCGTCGACGCTGAGCGGCTCGACCAGTGGCGTGACGTCGCCGAGGACCGCCATCACCTCGCGGCTCACGGCCGAGTACAGCCGATGGTCCGGAGGCAGAACGGTCGCCTGGGGGGCGAGCCGCAGTGCCCGCGACATCGGCATCGCCGAATGAACCCCGAGCGCACGCGCCTCATAGGTCGCGGAGAGCACGACCCCACGGCCGCCGACGCCGCCGACGATGACGGGCCGGCCGTGCAGATCGGGTCGTTCGCGCAACGAGACGGACGCGAAGAACGCGTCCATGTCGACGTGCAGGATCGGGGAGCCGGAGTCGTCGGCTCCCAGATCGACCGGCCCGCGCGGCCGGTTGACCTGGCTCCGACTCATGGCCCCATCCTCGTCCGGTCAGGACGCGAAGCGCGCGGCCTCCTGGTAGGAGAGGCCGAGCACCTCGCACACACGCGCGATGAAGGCCTCCGCGTCGCGGACCAGATCGTCCGCGTCGCGCAGCGCGATGACGGCGAGCCCCGACTCCGCGGCGGCCCGACGGCGGGCGGTGGTCGCGAAGAACTCCGCCCACTCCCCCAGCTCCGGAGCGACCCGCGGCAGCAGCGCCCAGACGCTCTGCACCCGCGAGCGCCGTGTCGCCGGGCGACCCCGGGCTGCCAGGACCGCCGCCCCGGCACGAAGGGCCGCGAGGTGCGCCGCCACGTAGCGGTCGGTCGGCTGGGCCGCCAGTACAGCTTCGGCGTGGCTGCGGCGGGCGGAGGCCAGCAGGTCGTGGACCGCGGAACCCGCGCTCGTCGGACCCGCGCTCGTCGAACCCGCAGCCGACGGACGCGTCGTCGTCACCGGCATCGCCGCACCTCCTTGTCGCACGCCTTGTCGCACGTCTTCTCACTCGTCGTCTTCTCACTCGTCGTCGCCGCCGGGGCCGGGTCGAGTCGGCCCCGGCGGCGGGTCGGTGCGGGGAACG
>JAFIHP010000188.1 GCA_017849335.1 Actinomycetales bacterium
GACGAGGTCATCGGGACGGTAGCGGTCGAAAGACCCACCCTCGAGGACCGGATCGACGGCACCTACCGCAGCGCGGACCGGGTACGCCTGGACTGGCACGACGGCAGCCACATCACCGGCGTCCTGACGGTCACGGGCGGCACGTGGACGTCAGCCCGCGCGAGCGGAGCGACCGTGGCCGACGCGCTGCTGCGGGCGACGCGCATCCACCCCGCGCGCCGGTTCGACTCGCGCGTCGAGCCCCTCCACGCGGCGCTGGCCGAGGCGGATCGCTCCCGGCTGGCAACCGATCTCCTCGCCACCGGTGTCGTCGACGGGCCCACCGCCGACCACCTCACCCGGCTCTACGGGAGCGATGCCGCGGCGGTCGCCGACCTCGTGCGCGCGGACCCTCGGCTCGGCCGGCGACTGTCGTCCGACCCCGCGCGCGGGGACATCGCGGCCCAAGCCGTCTTCGCCGTCACTCACGAGGCCGCCCAAACGGTCGACGACGTCGCCCTGCGCAGACTGTCCGGCGGCGTCCTCGGCGCCCCGGGACACGATGAGCTCATCGCGATCGCCGAGGTCGTCGAGCCGCTGCTCGGCCGTGCCTCGGCCGCCGGGGACGCCCCCACCACGAGCACGGCCGATTCCCGCTAGTACGCCGTCGGCCGGCGCGGCAGGCTGGGGTCGTGCACCTGGACCATGACCACTGCTACCGCGCGATCCGCAGCCGTGACGCGCGATTCGACGGCTGGTTCGTCACGGCGGTCCGGACGACGGGGATCTACTGCCGGCCCTCGTGCCCGGCCATGACCCCGAAGCGGGCGAACGTCGAGTTCTTCGTGGCCCCGGCCACCGCGCAGGCGCACGGCTACCGCGCCTGCAAGCGGTGCCGGCCCGACGCATCACCCGGTTCACCCGAGTGGAACACGCGCGCCGACGTCGTCGGGCGTGCGATGCGGCTCATCGCCGACGGCGTCGTCGACCGGGAAGGCGTGGACGGGCTCGCCGCCCGGTTGGGGTACAGCGCGCGCCAGGTGAACCGCGCGCTCGTCGCCGAGGTCGGGTCGGGACCGCTCGCCCTGGCACGCGCCCAGCGCGCCCAGACCGCACGCATCCTCATCGAGACCACCGCGCTGCCGATCACCGACGTCGCGTTCGCGAGCGGCTTCCACAGCGTCCGACAGTTCAACGACACCATCCGGGACGTGTACGCCGCGAGCCCGCGGCAGCTGCGGGCGACGACGCCGCTGAATCCCGTACGCGGGCCGCTCACGCTGCGGCTGGCCGCCCGGTCGCCGCTGGACTGGGACCATCTCCACGACTTCCTCGCCACGCGAGCGGTGCCGGCGATCGAGAGCGCCGACGGCGACGTGTACCGCCGGTCGATCCGACTGGCAACCGGGGCGGGAGTCGTCAGCGTGCGGGCCGAGGACGGTTCCGTCGGGTGCACGCTGGTCCTCGACGACCTCGCCGACGTGCAGTCAGCGGTCGAGCGGACCCGGCGCCTGCTCGACCTCGACTGCGACCCGGAGGCGGTCGACCAGCACCTGGGTGCTGATCCCCTGCTCGCCCCGCTCGTACGGCGCCGCCCCGGGCTGCGCGCTCCCGGCCACGTCGACGGGACGGAACTGCTCGTGCGCGCGGTGCTCGGACAGCAGGTCAGCGTCGCCGGTGCGCGGACGCTCGCCGCCCGGCTGGTCGCCGCACACGGCGAGCCGCTGCGCACGCCCGTCGGCGAGGTCACCCGGCTGTTCCCCAGCGCGGCCGCCATCGCCGCGTTGCGGCCCGAGGAGTTCGCGATGCCCCGGGCGCGCGGGACCGCGCTCATCGAGGCCTGCGCGCGCATCGCCGACGGCCGACTGGTCCTCGACGCCGGCAGCGACCGCGCCGAGGCCGAGGCCGCCCTGCTGGCCGTACCGGGCATCGGGCCGTGGACCGCCGGCTACGTGGCGATGCGAGCCCTGGGTGATCCGGACGTCTTCCTGCCGACGGACGTCGGCGTCCGGCACGCGCTCGACGCGCTGGGAGCCGACCCCCGGTCCGCCGCCACGCTCGCCGAGCGCTGGCGCCCGTGGCGGTCGTACGCACTGCACCACCTGTGGGCCAGCCGGTGAGAGCCGGCACGACGAACGGAAGGCGGATCGTGGACGATCTCAGCAGCACGCAGACGGACAGCCCGGTGGGCCGGCTGACCCTGGTCGCCGGACCGCGCGGACTACGCGCGCTCCTGTGGCCCGACGAGCGCCAGGGCCGGGTGCGCGTCGGCGCGGTGACGGGCGGAGGACCCGCGGCCGACGCGGTCCTCGAGCAGTCACGGCGACAGCTCGACGAGTACTTCGCCGGGCACCGCACCCGGTTCGATCTCCCCCTCGACCCGCACGGCACGCCGTTCCAGCTTCAGGCGTGGCAGGCGCTGCGCGCGATCCCCTACGGCCGGACGGCCACGTACGGCGAACAGGCGGCGCGACTCGGCGATGCGCGGAAGGCCCGCGCGGTCGGGGCGGCGAACGGCCGCAACCCGATCAGCATCGTCGTGCCGTGCCATCGGGTGGTCGGAAGCTCCGGCGCACTCACCGGGTTCGCCGGCGGGCTCGACACGAAGTCCTGGCTGCTGGCCCACGAGCGGGCACACGCAGCCGGGTAGACCGTCGCGGTACCTTGCCGGGGTGCTCCGTCAGGTCAGCGTCACCCGGTACGTCACGCCCTTACGCGAGGGCGGGTCGCTGCTCGGCCTGATGGAGGCGGACGACCTCGGCACGTACGTCGTGAAGTTCCGCGGTGCCGGGCAGGGTCCGAAGGCCCTGGTGGCCGAGGTGATCGCCGCCGGACTGGCGCGGGCGCTGGATCTGCCGGTCCCGGACCTGGTGCTCGTGGACCTCGATCCGGCGCTGGCTCCGGCGGAGCCGGACCAGGAGGTTCAGGACCTCCTGCGCGCGAGCGCCGGAACCAACCTGGGCGTGGACTTCCTTCCCGGCGCACTCGACTTCTCCCCGTCGGCCTTCCCGGTGGACCCGGAGTTCGCCGGACGCGTGCTGTGGTTCGACGCGCTCATCGACAACCGCGACCGCACGCACCGCAACCCGAACATGCTGCAGTGGCACGGCACGCGCCTGATCGACCACGGCGCGTCGCTTCCCTTCCACCACCGGTGGGAGACGGCGGCCGCCTCGGACGCCCGCGCGTACGACGCGAGCGACCACGTGCTGATCGGATCACGACCCGCGGTGGTCTCCGCCGACGCCGCGCTGGCCCCGCTGCTCACGCCGGCGGTGCTCGACGCGGTCGTCGACGACGTGCCCGTCGCCTGGCTCGACGGGGCGACCGCGGCGGACTACGTCGACCGGCTTCGTGGACGGCTCGCCGCCCGCGACACGTGGGTGCCGGCGCTGGCGGCATCCGTCGCGGCGCACGAGGCGGGAGCCGCACGATGACGGCGGCCGGTCGGGTGCCGTTCGAGTACGCGGTACTGCGGGCGGTCCCCCGGGTCGAGCGCGGGGAGTCCGTGAACGTGGGGGTCCTCGTCTACTGCCAGGCGCGCGGGTACCTGGGCGCTCGCACGCACGTCGACGTCGCCCGCCTCATGGCCCTCGACCCGTCGATCGACGTCGTCGCGGTCGAGCACGCCGTGACGGCGGCCGCCGACTGCACCCGGCGGGCCGGCGACGCCGCCGGCCGACGGTTCCGCTGGCTCACGGCCCCCCGCAGCACCGTCGTGCAGCCCGGCCCGGTGCACACCGGGCTCACGGTCGACCCCGACGCCGAGGCCGACCGGCTGCTCGCCCTGCTCGTCCTGCCCCTCCCCGGATAGCCGGAGCGCCCCGGGGCGGCTCACCGCGGGACGGCGCGCCACGCCTTCCGCTCCAACCGCATGACCAGGCAGTCGTCGGTCCCGAACCGCCGCGGCCCGACGACGGCGAACCCGAGCCGGGCGTAGAACGCCTGCGCGCGCACGTTCGCGGCGAGAGGGTCGATGAGCACCGCCGTCACCAGCGGGGCGGCGAAGGACGCGTCGAGCACCTGGCGCATCATCTGCGTCCCGATCCCCCGCCCGAGGTCAGCCTCCTCGCCGATCCAGATGTCGATCGCGCGCAGCCCCTCGTCGCAGTCGCCCCAGTAATGCGTCCGCTCGCGCGCCGGGTCGATGACCTGGACGACGCCGACGGGACGTCCGTCCTCCTCGGCGATCCAGATCTCCCACGTGTCGTCCGCGAGCGCGATGTCCTCGGCCCAGTCTGCGACGTCGTCGTCACCGGTGGAGGCGACGACGTGCGGCTGGGTGTCCCAGTAGCTCAGGAGCTCGATGTCGGCGGGCGTGGCGGGCCGCAGGCGGATGTCGTGCATGCGTCCATCATCACCGCGCAGAGCGCCCGCGTCAGCCCACCGCGAGCGCGACCGCGACAGCGGCGACCGTGGTCAGGCACACCGTCATCGCGTACGGACGGAAGTGACGGTCCAGCGACGGCGGCGACCCGGGCGCCTGCGACGCGGCTGCCAGCGCGCGACCACGCACCACGGACAGCGCGACGGCCGTCGCCCCCGGCACGACGGCGACCAGCGCGAGCCAGCGTGGAGCATCGTCGACGATGAGCCCGCGGACCAGAAGCAGCGTGACCGCCACGAGCCCGAGCCCCGTGCGCAGCCACGACTGCCGGGTCCGCAGGACCGCGTCGTCGCGCAGGACCGCGGCCGCGCCGCCGGGCTCGGTCACGACAGGGCGAGGATGACGGCGACGACCACGGCCAACGCGGCGAACAGCGAACCGATGACGACGAGCGCGGCGCTCGGCGGTACCGGTCGACCGGCCCGCATCGCGGCGTCGGTCCGCGACCACCGCACGGTGCCGATCACCGCGACAAGGGCGCCGGCCAGGATCGTCGCGACCGCGATGGACACGACGACCGACTCGCCCTGCTCCACCCGCACGAACTGGTCGAGGGCGACGCCGCCGGCGACCAGCCCGAGGGCCGTCCGCATCCAGGCCAGGAACGTCCGCTCGTTGGCGAGGAGGAACCGGTAGTCGACCTGGACCTCGGGCTCGGGCACGTCGCAGACGGTAGCGCGCCCGTGGTCAGCGCGACGTCGTGCGACGGTAGCGCCGGACCGACAGCGTCGCGAAGATCACGATCAGCACGGTGCACGAGATCAGCGTGTAGGCCTCGGCGTGCTGCAGCGGCCAGTAGTCGGGCTGGATCCCGGTCGGGTTGCCGAACAGCTCGCGACAGGCCAGGACGAGGGCGGAGATCGGGTTCCACGCCGCGAACGTCTGCAGCCATCCCGGCAGCGAGTTGATCGGGACGAACGCGTTCGACAGGAACGTCAGCGGGAACAGCCAGATCAGGCCGGCGGTGTTCGCCGTCTCGGGGTTCGGCATGTAGAGCCCGACCCACGAGCCGATCCACGCGACCGTGTACGCGAACAGCAGCAGGAGCCCGTAGGCCCAGATCGCGTTGAGCAGGCCGTTGTCGATCCGCCAGCCGACGACGTAGCCGGTGATCGTGAGCACGACGAGGACGAGCACCTGACGTGCGGCGTCGGCGAACGTGCGGCCGATCAGGACGGCCGGCGGGGACATCGGCAGCGAGCGGAACCGGTCGATGAGGCCCTTGTGCATGTCCTCGGCGAGGCCGACCGTGCTCGACGCCGCCGCGAAGGCAACGGTCTGCCCGAAGATGCCGGGCATGAGGTACTGCCGGTAGGCGTCGGCCGCCCCGTCGCCCGGGATCGGGATGGCGCCGCCGAAGACGTACGCGAACAGCAGCACGAAGATGACCGGCTGCACGAGCGAGAAGAACAGCAGCTCGGGCACGCGTACGGTCTGGATCAGGTTGCGCCGCGCGACGACGAGTCCGTCGTGCAGCGTCCACCCGTAGAACGGCCGGCTCATGGACACCGGGGCTGCGGTCGTGAGCGTGGTCATGCGGCACCGTCCTTGCGTCGGCCCCGGCCCGTGGCCGGGGCGGGGGTGTCGTCCTCGGCCGCGTGACCGGTCAGGGCGAGGAACACGTCGTCCAGCGTGGGCCGGCGCAGCAGCAGGTCGGTGACCTCGATGCCCTGGGCGTCAAGGGCGCGGACCGCGTCGACGAGGACCGTCGACCCGCCGCTGACCGGCATCGAGATGCGCGACTCCTCGGCGACGGCGCCGCCGCCGATGCCGCCGAGCGCGGCGATCGCGTCGCCGACCCGCGCCGGGTCCGCGACGCTCACCTCCAGCCGGTCACCGCCGATCTGGTCCTTCAGCTGCTCGGCCGTGCCGTGCGCGATGACCGCGCCGTGGTCGATCACGACGATGTCCTGCGCGAGCTGGTCGGCCTCCTCGAGGTACTGCGTCGTCAGGAGCACGGTCGTGCCCTGCTCGACGAGGTTCGAGATGACGCCCCACAGCCCGAGCCGCGATCGCGGGTCCAGGCCGGTCGTCGGCTCGTCGAGGAACAGGATCGACGGCTGGGCGACGAGGCTCGCCGCGAGGTCGAGGCGGCGGCGCATGCCGCCGGAATACGTCTTCGCGGGCCGATCCGCGGCCTCGGTCAGCTCGAACCACTCGAGCAGCTCGGCGCTGCGCTCCTTCACGTACCGCGGCGACAGGTGGTACAGGTCGCCGAACATGCGCAGGTTCTCCCGGCCGGTCAGGTACTCGTCGACTGCCGCGTACTGGCCCGTGAGGCCGATCGCCCGCCGGACCTGGTCCGGCTGACGCACGACGTCGAAGCCGGCGACCTCCGCCCGGCCGGCGGTCGGCTGCAGCAGCGTCGACAGGATGCGGACGGTCGTCGTCTTTCCCGCCCCGTTGGGCCCGAGCAGTCCGACGACCTGGCCCCGGGCCACGGTCAGATCGATCCCGTCGAGCGCGTGCACGTCGCCGAAGTGCTTGACCAGCCCCTCGGCGACCACGGCGTTGTCAGTCATCGGCTCCTCCACCGGTCGTGCCTTCCAGCAGCGCTTCCGCGTCGTCGACGCTGATCCGCCCGGCCGCCAGGTCGCGCAAGACGCTAGCGGAGTCCACCTGATCACGGGAGTCCCCGAGGCCCATGCGTACCAGCAGATCCGTGAACCGCTGCCGCGCCGTCGGGTACGAGACGCCGAGGTGCGCCTGGACGTCGCGCAGGTTGCCGCGACTTCGCAGGAACACCTCCAGGAGCTCCACGTCCGCCGCGTCTAGGCGGCAGAAGCGGCAGGGCTCGAACTGGCCGGAGATCTCGGTGCCGCAGGACGGGCAGCCGACGCGCAGCGTGATGAGGTCGTGCGAGCAGACCGGGCAGGCGGTCGGGGCGCGGTGGGTCGTGGTCATGCGACGGTCACCTCCGCCGAGCCCAGCCGCACCGCGACCGCCAGGGCACCGGTCCCCGCACCGGCGGTCACCGCCGGGATCGCGCTTCCGGTCTGCGTGCCGTAGGTCGTCCCGTCAGGTCCGCGCAGCGCGATGGACGACAGGCTGCCGTCGGCAGTGACCACCGCGTCCGACCCCGCCGCCACGCGGATGGCGGCGGATCCCAGCTCGACGCCGATCGAGGACTCGCCGGTGAACTGCCAGGACACGTCGGCGCTGCCGGTCATGGTCGTCATCCGCAGCGGTCCCCGCCCACCGGTGAGCTTCGCCGCACCGGCCTCGACCGAGACGACCAGCGGCGCCTGCGGCCCGGACACGGTGAGCGATCCGGCGACGACGGCGATCTCCAGGGGGAGGTCCGGGTTGACGCGCACCTGCAGGCGGGTGCCGCCACGCAGCCCGGAGTTGATCCACGACATGACCGAGGCGGGTCCGCTGGTGGTCTGGTAGCCGTCGCCGTCGCTGCCTGACCGGATGACGAGGCGATCCCCATCGCGCTCCACCCGGTGCGGACCGTCGGCGACGGCGGTGGCGACGGTCGGGTCAGCGACGACCGTGAGCCGGACGCCCGTACCCCGGACGGCGACGCGCGCCACCGCAGGACCGTCGCCGGGTACGTGGGTGGGAGCGGCGGGGGTGGTCTCGTCCAGCAGTCGCTGCCCCTCCTCGGGGCTGAGCTCACCGGC
>JAFIHP010000189.1 GCA_017849335.1 Actinomycetales bacterium
GAGGACGGGCGGGAGCCCGGTGGGCGCGTCGTGGCCCGCGTCCAGCCCGTCGTAGAGGTCGGCGGCCCAGCGGTGGTAGCGAGCCAGGACGTCGGCGGAGCCGGCGTCGGCGGCCAGCGCCGTGACCAGTCGGTCGCGGCCGGCGGCGAGAGCGACGGACCGCGCGTCGCTCACTCGGCGGGACCTCCGGCCCCGAAGTCGACGGCCGAGTAGCGCGACAGCTTCTCCAGGCGGTGCTCGCTGCGGACGTCGCGGATGGTCCCGCTCTTGCTGCGCATCACGATCGAGTGCGTCGTGGGCCCCTGCGGGGTGTAGCGCACGCCCTCCATCAGCTCGCCGTCGGTGATGCCGGTCGCGCAGAAGAAGATGTTGTCGCCGGTGACGAGGTCGGTTGTCGACAGGACGCGGTCGAGGTCGTGCCCGGCGTCGAGTGCCTTGCGGCGCTCGGCCTCGTCCCGCGGCCACAGCCGGCCCTGGATCAGGCCGCCGAGGCAGCTGACCGCGCACGCCGCGATGATCCCCTCGGGGGTGCCGCCGATCCCGGCGAGCAGGTCGACGCCGGTGCCGTCACGGGCGGCCATGATGGCTCCGGCGACGTCGCCGTCGGAGATGAACTTGATGCGCGCACCGGCGGCCCGGACCTCCTCGACGAGGCTCTCGTGCCGCGGGCGGTCGAGGATGCAGACCGTAAGGTCGCCGACCTTCTCGCCCTTGGCCTTGGCCAGCCACGCGAGGTTCACCCCGATCGGCGCGGTGATGTCGATGATGTCGGCGCCCTCGGGCCCCACGACGAGCTTCTCCATGTAGAAGACCGCGCTCGGGTCGTACATCGCTCCGCGCTCGGCCACCGCGAGGACCGCGATCGCGTTCGGCATGCCCTTGGCCGCGAGGGTCGTGCCGTCGATCGGGTCGACGGCGACGTCGCACTCCGGCCCCGTGCCGTCGCCGACGCGCTCGCCGTTGAACAGCATCGGCGCGTCGTCCTTCTCGCCCTCGCCGATCACGACGATGCCGTTCATCGACACGCTTCCGATCAGCCGCCGCATCGCGTTCACCGCGGCCCCGTCGGCGCCGTTCTTGTCGCCGCGGCCGACCCAGCGCGCGGCGGCCATCGCCGCGGCCTCGGTCACGCGAGCGAGCTCCAGGGCCAGGTTGCGGTCGGGAACGTCGGCGGCGGTGTCGATCGTCATGACCGCAGCGTAGTCAGCGCGTACGGGTGCGAGCGCGGACGAACGTCCCGCGCGGAACACCGTCGACCGTGAGGTTGGCGACGTGAATCGGCCTGAATCGTGTCGCCAACCTCACGGTCGGCTGTCGGGGGACGGATGCCGGTGCGCGAGGATGGCCCCGTGAGCTCCGCCCCCATCCAGCCGACCGGCCGTCCGGCGCCTCGCATGCGGCAGACCGTCCGCGACATGGTGATCTCGATGGGGGTCGTGCTCGCGATCGTGGGCGTGTTCGTCGCGGCGGCGTGGCGTCCCACGCCGGACCCGATCCGTCTCGTCGACCCCGCGCCCGTGGTGGCGGCCGCGGCGACCACGGCGGACTTCCCGGTGCAGGCGCCGTCGGGCCTGTCGAGCGACTGGCGACCGACGAGCGCACGATGGCAGCCGACGACGGCGTCGGGCGCAGTGCCGGTGCTGCACATCGGCTACGTGACGCCCGCCGGCCAGTACGCCCAGGTGACCCAGGCGCGGATGGACTACGCGCCGTACCTGGCCGAGCAGACCGGTCACGGGGTGGCCGAGGGCCCCCAGCAGATCGGCGACGCGACGTGGGTGCGGATGACGGCGGACAACGGCGACCGCAGCCTGGTCCTCACCGCAGACGGCGTGACCACAATCGTGTTCGGAAGCGCGGACTGGGACGAGCTGACGACGCTCGCCGCTGCGCTCCGTCCCGTCACCTGACCCGTCCCGCCCCGGACCGCCGAGACGCCTCAGACGGTCGCTAAATCGGGCAAAACGCGTCGAATGACAACCATTCAGGGCGCGTCGGCGGTTGGGGCGGCCGCGTCGAGGCGGACCTTCGCCGCGTCGAGCCAGGTCTGGCAGGCCGTCGCCAGCTGCTCCCCGCGCTCCCACAGCGCCAGGGACTCCTCGAGCGTGAGCCCGCCGGCCTCCAGGCTGGCGACGACCGACGCGAGCTCGTCGCGCGCCGCCTCGTACGACAGGGGCTCGGGCGCGTCCTTGGGGCCGGATGCCATGCGCGGCACCCTACCGACCGGGTGCGTCGGTGCGGGCGGCCCGCAGGCGGCCGTGGGCGACGCGGATGTCCAGGCCCGTCCCAGACGCGACGTCATCGGCGTCGCGGACGATCGCCCCGTCGTCGGTCAGCACGATCGCGTAGCCGCGCTCGAGGGTCGCCGAGGGCGACAGCGCCCGCACGCGCGCCTGCAGGTGCTCGACGTCGGTCGCTGCTGCGGCGAGCCGACCGGCGACGACGGAGCGCGCCCGCTGCCGCCGGTGGTCCAGCGCCTGCTGCTCGCGCTGGACCTGGTGGCCGAGGACGACGGAGGCCCGCCGCCGAAGGCCGGTGACGTAGTCCTGCTGCTCGCGCAGCGACGGCACGACGCGCTTGGCGGCGTCGGTCGGCGTCGAGGCGCGCAGGTCGGCGACGAAGTCGACCAGCGGCGCGTCCTGCTCGTGGCCGATCGCGCTCACGACGGGCGTGCGACAGTTCGCGACGGCCCGGACGAGCGTCTCGTTGCTGAAGGGCAGCAGGTCCTCGACGCTGCCGCCGCCGCGCGTGACGACGATGACGTCGACGGCCGGGTCCGCGTCGAGCGCGGCGAGAGCGGCGGTGACGGCAGCGACCGCCTGCGGCCCCTGCACCGGCACCTCGCGCACGTCGAACTCGATCGCCGGCCACCGGTCGCGGGCGTTGACCAGGACGTCGCGCATCGCGGCGCTGTTGCGTCCGCAGATCAGCCCGACCCGGCGAGGAAGGAACGGCAGCGGTCGCTTGCGGTCGGGGGAGAACAGGCCCTCGGCCGCCAGGAGCTCGCGCAGCCGCGCCAGCTCGGCGAGGAGCGCGCCGATCCCGACCGGACGGATCTCCTTCGCCAGGAGCGCGAGGGAGCCGCGCGCCACGTAGAAGTCGGGCCGGGCGTGCACGACGATGCGCTGCCCCTCGGCGAGCGGTTCGTCCAGCCGGCCGATCACCGCGGCGTCGGCCTTGACGGACACGGACATGTCGACGTCCGTGTCGCGCAGGACGAAGTACTGCATGCGGACTCCGGGTCGGGGGCGGTACTCCGCGACCTGGCCGTCCACCCAGACGGCGCCGAGGCGGCCGATCCAGTCGCCCAGCAGCCGCGAGATCGTGCGGACCGCCGCGGGCTCCTCCGGGCTCGTCGTCAACGCCATGCGTGCAGCGTAGGCGGGCGGGCGGATCTCGCCGTGCGCCTACCATGGACACGTGACGGACGAGTCGATCAACGCCAGGCGCATCCTGCTGGCCGCTCCGCGGGGATACTGCGCCGGTGTCGACCGGGCGGTCGTGACCGTCGAGAAAGCCCTCGACCTGTACGGGCCGCCGGTCTACGTCCGCAAGCAGATCGTGCACAACCGCTACGTCGTGGACACCCTGGAGCAGCGGGGGGCGGTGTTCGTCGACGAGCTCGACGAGGTGCCCGAGGGCGCGACGGTCGTCTTCTCCGCGCACGGTGTCGCGCCGACGGTGCACGACGAGGCGCGCGACCGCGGGCTGAAGACCATCGACGCGACGTGCCCGCTGGTGACGAAGGTGCACAGCGAGGCGCGCCGGTTCGCGGCCGAGGGGTACCGGATCCTGCTCGTGGGCCACGAGGGCCACGAGGAGGTCGTCGGCACGATGGGGGAGGCGCCGACGGCGATGACCCTCGTCGAGCACCCGGACGCCGTCGCGGACCTCGACATCGGGGAGCCCGAGCGACTGGTGTGGTTGTCGCAGACAACGCTGTCGGTCGACGAGACCGAGGAGACGGTCGACGCGCTGCGCGAGCGGTTCCCCCAGCTCGTCAGCCCCCCGAGCGACGACATCTGCTACGCGACCCAGAACCGGCAGGCCGCGGTCAAGGCGATCGCGCCGCGGTGCGACGTGGTCATCGTCGTGGGCAGCGGCAACTCGTCGAACTCGGTGCGCCTGGTGGAGGTCGCGCTCGACGCGGGAGCGGGCGCGTCATATCGCGTCGACTCCGCGGCTGAGCTCCAGGAGGAGTGGGTGGCCGGTGCGGACGTCGTCGGCGTGACCAGCGGCGCGTCGGTGCCCGAGGTGCTCGTCGACGAGGTGCTCGCGTGGCTGGCCGAGCGCGGGCACGGGCCGGTCGAGTCGGTCTCGACCGCCGAGGAGAGCCTGGTGTTCGCGCTGCCGCCGGAGCTGCGCCGCGACCTCAAGGCGCGCCAGGCCGCGTCCCCCGCCTGACCCCGCCCTTAAACCGCCGACACGACCCAGACGGTTGGATTTGCGCGCGATTTGTCCGCTTTGGTAACCGCCTGAGTCGTCTCGGCGGTTGGGGGCTAGCGGCGGTAACGGCGGACGAGCACGATCACCAGGGCGACGACGGTCGATCCGATGATCCACGGCCATGAGTCCGCGAGGTCGAAGAACCACACGACGGCACGGTTGAGCAGCCCGTTCGCCGACGTGCCGAGGAAGAACTGGCCCGCGGTCGCCGCCGTCAGCGCGAACGCGACGGGGGGCGCGATGACGGCGACCGCCGCGTCGTCCGGGCGGATCGTAAACGCCACGAACACTGTGGAGGCCAGCAGCGCGAGGCCCGTCGGCCAGCCGATGTCGCCGCTGGCGATCATGGCGTTGAGCAGACCGACGACGAACGTGACGCCGAAGATGATGAGGTACCCGGCGCCGGCCGTGATCGACCGGCCACGGTGCGCACCGACCGGGCGCGGGCGGCGTGAGCGGCGATCAGGCGTCTGGTCCTCCTCGAGGCTCGGGTCGGGCGGGTAGGAGCCGGCCGAGTTCGGAACGACGTGGGCGGGGACCGCGCCCGGGACCGGGGCGGGCGTGCGGGCCGGCTCGACGCTCGTCGACGCGGCGGCTGCCGCCGCCAGCTCCACGGGCAGGGCGGCGTCGGACGAAGGGGACTCGACGGCCGGCTCGGACGCCAGCGCCGTGGAGGGATCGACGCGGTCGAGCGTGCGCAGCCGTCCGGCGCGATCCGCGGGGACGGCGAGGACCGTGGCGTCGTGGCCGGTGACGCCTTGGCTGCGGAACAGGCGGCCGGTGTCGGCGACCGGACCTGCGGAGGCCACTGGGTGCGCCGCGGCCGGAGCGGGTTCCTCGGGTTCGGCGGCGGCGGATTCGGGATCGACGACCGCCGCGGCGGGCGGCGGGCTCGAGGCGGCGTGGGACCGCTCCGCCGGCACGTCCACGGGATCAGCGTCGGCCGGATCGACGTCCGGCCGGGCATCCGGCGCGTCCGCAGCGGAGGGCCCGTCGACGGAGGCACGGGGCGGGAGCGGTTCGTCGCGGAACAGCGCAGCGAAGTCGGGGTCGACCGGCTCACGGTCGTCGTCCGACATCGTCACGTGCGTACCGTACCCAAGGGCCGCCGCCCGAACGGTCCTCGTGGCGCTGTCCGGCACCGTCGCTCTCGAAGCCGCTCCGCGGTGGGCTTCCGGCGTCCGGAACGATGACCCGTGGCCGGCCGGCCGCTCGGGACCGAGGGGATGCGCGTGCGACAGGACCTGCTCGACCTGCTGGGCGGGCCCGCACCCGAGGCGGGTGGACGCCGCCGGTGGCTGGGCCTGACCGTGATGCTGGCGGCCCTCGGCACGATCGAGATGGGCGCGGTCGCGTTCCTCGGGCACGCCTTCCTTCCGCCGGCCGCTTCCCTCGCGTTCGACATCGTCGGCCTCGTGGTGGTCGTCGGGAGCTGCACGGCGACGGTCTCGGTGGTCGTGCGTCGCCACCACGTCGGAGGGGAGGACGTCCACCTCGTGCTCGGGCTGCTCGGCGCCGTCCGCGTTCCGCTCGCGGCCGTTGCGGAGGTCATCGCGCTGCCGCCACTTCCGGCAATGGAGGTGGACGCGATCGGGCCCACGATCGCGAACGGGTGTCTGACCCTGACGGCAGCGACCGGGGTTCCCCGCGTCCAGCTCGTGCTCCACCGTCCGGTGACGGGGCGGCGCTTTCTGCGCCGCCACGACGTGACGCAGGTCGTGGCCTCCTACCAGCGCGAGAGCGCGGGCGCATGATCGTCGCCCGCCGGCTAGGTCGACGGGGCCTGCACTCTTTGACGCAGTCCCGCGGGCGTGGGTAACGTCCTGTCGTCCGCCGATTCAGGCAGGACCTCCGGGGACCCACGGAGAACGACGCGCGCCGGCTACGGCCGGCCGATCCGGAGGGTCTCGCGTGACGCAACCTCGCCTTCTCGTCATCCAGCACAACCTCGACGACGGACTGAACGAGCTGGGAGCGCCACTGGCGGCAGCCGGCTTGTACATGGGCGTGCGGGATACCTGGCTGACACCAGCGGCGCCTCACGCCGTCGAGGAGTACGACGGCGTCCTCTCCCTCGGCGGGACGGCGAGTGCCGCAGACGAAGCCGGCAGACCTGAGCTCGCGTCCGAGCGGCAGCTGCTGAGCCGAGCTCTCGAGCGCGGCCTGCCGATCCTCGGGCTGTGCTTCGGCGCACAGATCCTCGCCCGCGCGGCGGGCGGGTCGGTGCGTGTCGCAGATCGGTGCGAGGTCGGCTGGTGCCCGATCGCGCTGGAGCCGGCGGCACGAGACGACGCGCTTCTCGAGGGCCTGCCCGACGCCGTGACGGTCTTCCAGTACCACTACGACACGGTCGATCTGCCGACCGCGGCCCGGGTGCTGGCGCGCAACGGGGACATGGTGGAGGCGTATCGAGTGGGCCCCAACGCCTGGGGTCTTCAGTTCCACCTGGAGGTCAACGCCGGGCAGGTGTACGGGTGGCTCGGCACCTACGCGGACGACATGGTGACGGCAGGGGTGGACCTCGATCATCTGCGTGAGGTCACGGCGACCTACGGGCCGGTCTACCGCGACCTGACCTGGAAGGTCGGGGCCGCGTTCGCGCGATCGGTCGTCGCGCACCATTCGCAGGGCCCTTCCTGACCACTCGGGCCCCGGAGCCCTGATGGCGCGGCCGATACCCTTCGGGGCATGGCGCTGACCATCGGCATCGTCAGATGTAAAGCACAAATGCCGATTCGCTGAACTCCCTCCGGCACGTCTTCCTTGAGAACCGTGGCTGTGCGTCGCTCTCGACTGCATTGGCCAGCAGGTTGGCAAACGCATGAGGTGAAACTGGCCGTCTAGCCGCTCCCTTGCTCCTCGGCCACTTTGGGAACCTGCCCGGGTTGTCC
Organism: Actinomycetales bacterium; assembly: GCA_017849335.1. Classification (GTDB taxonomy): domain Bacteria; phylum Actinomycetota; class Actinomycetes; order S36-B12; family S36-B12; genus UBA10649. The sequence continues at coordinate 7,338 of JAFIHP010000189.1, forward strand.
CTTGTCCCTCGGTCGACCGCGACAACTCAGGTCTGTACCCGCCCCGGAGTCAGCCATGTCGGTTAACGTCAATGGCGGCGCCGGATCGGGAACGGGGAGAGCACCTAGTGGAACTGGACTATCGGACGGTCTTTCAGGTTCGGTCGGGGTTTGGTCATGCGCCGATCGATGAGGTACGCAGCGGCGTATATGCCTGGCTGAAGCACAAGCGTTTGGATGCGGATCGCCTCGATGTCGGTGTGACGGCGTTCTCGGATTCAACGGTGGGGACGCTGGCGCGGGTGGTGGAGCGGGACCGGTCGGTCGTGGAGCGGTTCCGGTTGACGGAGGTACGTCGGGACAGCGATGGCGGGTCGGCGTTGGCGTGGATGACGGAGGTGCTGACGTTTCAGCATGCGTCCGGTGTTGTCGCCGATGTGCTTGTACATGTGGCAGATCCGCGGGAGAACGTTCCGGGGGCGCGTCCGGGTCCGACGGGTGTGCCGGGGGTGGTGCGGCAGCTGGTGGATGTGATGCAGGCGTAGGACGGGTCGATGCCGCTGCATGATGTTCCGACGGTGTTGTCGGAGGCGGACGAGGATCTGGTTCACGACATGATCGTGCACGGGGAGCGGCGGAACTTGCTGATCCTCGCGTCGGCGCCGGCGAACGTGTCGGTGGATGCGTTCACGCGTCAGGTGCGGGAGTTGACGTTCGGGACGGTCGGTCAGGCGGGCACGTTCGTGGTGACGCCGGCCTTGTGGGGCCGCTTGCACGGTCACTTGGGGTATCTGCGCCTGCCGGTCGGGGGGATGCGGATGTTTCCGCCGGGGGTCGATCCGGCGGCGCGGGCGGCGGCCGCGTCCTCGTATTTCGTGTCTGCTGAGCGGATCGCGGAGCGTGATCCGCGGCGGGTGGAGCGGCATTGGACGTGGCTGGCGCGTGAGCATGGGAATGCTCAACCGTGGCCGCGGCGGTTGTCGCGGGTGATGCGGGCGATCACGGAGCATGAGCGGTCGACGCTGCTGGCGGATATCGATGCGTTCATTTCGCAGCGTGCTGCCCGGCCGGCGGTGTCGGTGCCGGCTGCTGCCTCGCCGGTGTCGGGTGCGCCGGTGTCGGGTGCCACCGCGGCGCCGCTCTTTGTGGAGCTGATCGTGTCCGGCGCGCCTGCTGAACCGGAGGTGCTGCCGGACGTGCTGCCGGAGGTGGCGGCGGTGGAGGTGTCGGGTGTCGCCGAGGTGTCGCCGGTGGTCGATGCGTCCGCGGAGGTGACGGCGGGGGCGCCTGCGGCGGATGGCTCCGTGCTGGATGCGGATGCGCTGCTGGCGGACGCGCTGGTGCGGGCGTTGCCGTCGAGCGACATTCTGACGACGGTGATGACGCTCGGCGGGTGTGCGACGGTGACGGAGTCGTTGCTGTTCGCGCTGCTGCTGGCCGGC
>JAFIHP010000190.1 GCA_017849335.1 Actinomycetales bacterium
ACGGGACGCCGTGACCGCGATCGAACGGGTACGTCGACGACGACATGGCGGGACCTCGGTGTGGTGCGATGACCGGTGCGGCGAATGCCGCCCACAGGGGCCTGGGCCAATCTAGCGAAGTCCGGATGGGCGGCGAAACCGCCTACCATCGGGGCACAGGCTCCGGTCGTGGGCCCGGTGCGCGGATCGACGATTCGCGTTCGACGCACCGGGGTATCTGACGACCAGTTTCTCGGGCCGACCAGGAGGTGGCATGGCCACGCGTCTCGAGTCGGTCGACGACGTCCGGGCTCGAACCCTCGCCGCCCTGGCACTCCTCCAGGGCCTGTTCGCCGTCGAGGCCCTGGTGTCCGCCCTCATGCCCCCGGAGACCGACCACGCCGTTGCCCTCGACGCGATGGTGGCGATCGCCCTCGCGGTGCTGGCCGGCCTCACGCTGTTCGTGCTGCGTCGACGCAGCGAGGCGCTGGTCGATGCCGACATCGTCGTCACCTGGATCCTCCTCGCGGTCTTCTTCGCGCTGCGCCAGACCCGGGAAGGGCGGATCCTGGTCGTCGTCAGCATGGTGCTTCTCGCCGCTCTCGTGGCCTACTGCCGACCTCGCTCCGTCGCGATCGGGCACCTCGTCGGCATGGCGGGCGCCCTCCTCGTCGCCACGGCGGTGAACGGCACGGAGGCCGACCTGATGGTCGCTGCGTGGGGCGCGGTGTCGATCGCGGTGACCGCCTGGATCGTGCTCTCCTTGCGGTCGAGGGACCGGCACGTGCGCCTGATCGTCGAGAACTCCGGCGACGTCGTGTTCCACACGCGCGACGGCGTCTTCCAATGGGTGTCGCCCTCCGCGAGGGACGTGCTCGGCTGGCGGCCGGCGGACCTCGTCGGGGTCCGCAAGATCGATCTGTGGCACCCCGACGATCGCCCGCTCGCGATCTCGCTGCGCGAGCGGACCGGCGACGGGCAGACGACGCGCGAGGAGATGCGTTTTCGCCGGCCCGACGGCACGTACATCTGGGTCGAGGCCACCCTCCGGCCGTACGTCGACTCCTCCGGTCAGGCCGGGATCAGCGGGAGCATGCGCGACGTGTCGGAGCGCATCGTGGCCCGCGAAGCCCTGGCCGCCTCGGAGCGCGAGCAGCGCGACCTCGCCGACCGGCTCGCGTCGGCCCTCGATGCGCGCGCGCGGGTCATCCAAAACCTCAGTCACGAGTTCCGCATCCCGTTGACGGTGATGCGGGCGCCCATGCAGCGGCTGGCACGCCGACCCGACCTGTCCGACGAGGACCGCTCCGAGCTCGACGCCGCGTTGCGGGCCTCGCGTCGTCTGGGTCGGCTCGTCGACGAGCTGCTGGTCGTAGCGCAGTCCGAGGCCGGCACCTCGCTGACCGTCCGGGAGGCCGTCGACGTGGCCGCACTGACGACGGAGGCGACGGAGGTGTTCCGTCCCCAGTGCGAGGCGGCGGGCATCGAGCTGAGCGTGACGGCTGACGCAATCCCGGCGCCGCTGTGGCTCGACGGGGAGGCGTGGGCGCGCATCGTGACCAACCTGGTGTCCAACGCGGTCCGATTCACGCCCCGCGGATCGATCGACGTGCGGCTGGCGTATGTCGATCCGTGGCTCGATCTGGAGGTGCTCGACTCGGGGATCGGCATCCTGGAAGCGGACCGAGACGCGGTGTTCGATCGGTTCCAGCAAGGAAGCGTGCGAGCGATCCGGGGAGGGGAAGGAACGGGCATCGGTCTTTCCGTCGTGCAGCAGCTCGTCGCGGATCTCGATGGTGCCTGTGGGCTCCGCAGCGCGCCCGGTCGTGGGACGTCCGTCTGGGTCAGAGTCCGGGCAACGGCGCCGGCAGCCGCGCCCCGCGACCATCGAGCGGCGGTCCGGGTGCCGCCCCCGCCGGCGAGCGCGACCGCGGCGTCGTGGGCGGAGGCCGACGAAAGCCCGGACCACCTCGGCACGGGACCTGTACCGACGGACGGACGAGCGTGAACGACGAGGGGACATCGATGACCAACGACACGGGCTACCGCGGGCGTGTGCTGTTGGTCGAGGACGAGCCGGACGTGCGTTCCTACGTTGCACGGCTGCTGCGGGAGAACGGGTGGCGGACGACGGCGGTCGAGGACGTGGAGTCGGCCGAGCCCGTGCTCGCGGACCACGACGTGCTGCTGTGCGACATCATGCTGCCGGGCCAGGACGGGATCTCGTTCACCCGCGACCTGCGTGCCCGCACCGATTCCGTGCGGTGGATGCCGGTGATCCTGCTGACGGCACGAGCAGCGTCCGATGACATCGTGGCCGGGCTCGGTGCCGGCGCGGACGACTACATCACCAAGCCGTTCGAGGAGCCCGAGCTCGTCGCTCGCGTCGCGACGCACACCGAGTTGGCACTCATGCGGCAGATCGTCATCGACGAGGCGCAGGGCAAGGCCGAGCACCTCGAGCGGGCCTTGGCCAGCAATCGAACCATCGGCACGGCCATCGGGATCTTGATGTCCCAGCAGCGGGTGACGTCGGATGCCGCGTTCGCGCTGCTGCGCGAGCACAGCCAGAACTCGAACCGCCGACTGCGCGAGATCGCCGAGGATGTGGTGCTCACCGGCGCGTTGCCCGAGTAGGCAGCCTGCGTCGGCCGTGGCCGAGGAGTGACGGTTATCGTTGCGCTGCTTCGGTTTCAGTGACGTGCGGTACCAGGCAGGTGCTCGTCGTGGTAGCCTCGGGGTGCTCGCCCCCGGTTCAGCCACCAGCTGCGGAGCGGCAGGCCCCCTGGGCCCGCTGGATCGAGGAGCACCCATGGACGTCGTCGCGATCGATCGTGCAGACCAAGGCGATGCGCGCCGTCACCTGGTCGGCACACCACCGGACATGTCCGTCGGCGTCCGGCTGCGCACGCGTCCGACGATCACGGGCAGGTTCTCGATCTCGTTGAACGTCGGGATGATGACGACGATCCGACCGAAGTCGGAGAAGGATGCGGTCGACACGCCGACAGCCTAGGTGATGCCCGTCGGGGCAACCTGTGGCGCGGCTGTGGATCCGGTGTGACGCCGAGCCCGCCGGGCGCCGACCGCCGCCACCGTGATCGCCCCGACCGCGAGGGCACAACCGGCGAGCTCGAGCGCCGCCCCGAGCACGGTCCCCGGCGTGCGCGTGTCGTACGTCGCGACCGTAGGAACGAGCCAGCCTTCGGCGCCCTCGTCGAGGCGCTCCGAGACGGAGCCATCGGCCGCGATGACCGCGGAGATGCCCGATGTCGCGGCGACGAGCACAGACCTACCCGTCTCGATGGCGCGCATACGAGAGATCTGCAGCTGCTGCGCGGGCTGCGACGTCCCGCCGTAGGTGGCGTTGTTCGTCTGGACCGTGATGACCTGAGCGCCGCCATCGACGACGGCGTCGACGACATCGCCGTAGGCGATCTCGAAGCAGATGACGTTGCCGACGTCCACGCCACCGATGGTCAGGTTCCCGGGGCGGTCGCCGGCGAGCATGTCGCGCGGGACGCGGTCGAGGCGGTCGATGAACCGCGTGAGGATGCCGCGGAACGGGACGTACTCGCCGAACGGCACCGGGTGGGTCTTGACGTACATCTGGGTCGGTCCGGCGACCGGGTCCCACACCACGCCGGCGTTCCAGACCGCGTCGCTGCGCCCGGGCACGGCCGTGACCACGCCGACCAGGATCGGCACGCCGACGGCCTTCGCCGCCGCACTCACCGCCGCAGCGGCGTCGGCGTCGGCGAACAGGTCGATGTCGGAGGAGTTCTCCGGCCACAGGACGAACGCCGGACGCGCTACGGACCCCGCCTCGATCGCCGCCGCGAGGTCCAGCGTCTGTCGGACATGGTTGTCGAGCACCGCGCGGCGGACGTCCATCGCCCCCATGCCCATCTGCGGCGTGCCGCCCTGGACGACGGCGATGGTCGCCGTCCCGACCGGGTCGGCACGACCGAGCGGCACGACGAGCGTCGGCAGCACGACGACGCCGACAGCGACCACGCTCCAGACGACGAGCGGCCGCACGGGCATCGGGCGACGACGAACGAGCACGACGAGGTTCGCGAGCACCGCACCCACCAGGACGACGGCGAACGACGCCACGGGCATTCCGCCCAGCCATGCCCAGCCGCCGAGGGCGGTGTCGGGTTGGGCGAAACCCACCGTCCCCCAGGGGAACCCACCGAGCGGGATGCGCGAGCGAAGCGCCTCTCCCAGGACCCACACGTCGGCGACCCACACCGGGGCGCCCGGCAGTCGCGTCACCAGCGACACGGCACCGCCGACCAGAGCGAGCCAGGCGGCACACAACAGTGCCAGGCCGAACCATGCGTCGTCGCCGATCACCTGCATCCACTCCAGGAGCGGCCCGAAGAAGAACCCCCCGGCGATCAGGCCCACGAGCGCCCCGCGCCGCAGCGGCGCACGCCAGCAGGCGAGGGCGAGCAACGCGGAGCCGACGACCGCCGACCAGCCGACGGCGACGGGCGGGAACGCGGCCCACAGCGCGAGCCCGGCCAGGGCGGCGAGCACCAGCGCGGTGGGAAGCCGCACGGCCGGCGCCGCGGGGCGGTCGGCCTGGAGCGCGGATCTCACGACAGCGACTCGTCCGCGAGGTCTCCGGTGTCGTGGACGGCCGTCCCGTGCACGAGCGTGCGCAGGCACCGCGGCAGCGGCAGGTCCGGGCCAAGCTCCGGGAGTCCCGGGGTCCCCGAACGGGGATCGGTCGACCAGCCGACGACCCGCGCGTCCGGTGTCTGCACGACCGTCGGACCAGCCGCCCAGATCGCGACGTGGGCCGGAGCGCCCGGGGCGAGGACCCCCGCGCCGTGCTGACCCGCCGCCCGCCAGCCGCCACGCGTGTGGGCCGAGAACGCGGCGCGGGCCGTGACGCCGGACGCGGGCGTGCGATGGTGCATCGCTGCTCGGACCGCCGCCCACGGACCGACCGGCGTGACGGGCGCATCCGAGCCGAACGCCAGGACGGCGCCGGCGGCCACCAGGTCGGCGAACCGGTTGAGCGACCCGGCGCGCTCGGTGCCCAGACGCGCGGCGTACATGCCGTCCGGTCCGCCCCACAGGGCGTCGAACACGGGCTGCATGCTCAGGGTGACGCCGAGCTCGACGCACGTGCCGGCTGCCTCGTCGTCGAGCATCTCGGCGTGCTCCAGCCGGTGGCCGGCGAGCCGGAGGGCGGCCGGGCCGACGTCCGCGGCTGCCTGCCGCAGTCCGTCCGCGACGGCCGCGCACGCGGCGTCTCCGATGACGTGGAATCCGGCCTGCAGCCCCGCGTCGGTGGCGGCGACGAGATGGCTGCGGATCTGCTGGACGTCGAGATAGGACTGCCCGCGGTCGCCCGGCGCGTCCGCGTAGTCCGCGGCGAGCCACGCCGTATGCGAGCCGAGCGAACCGTCGACGAAGAGGTCTCCGCCGACGCCGACCGCCCCGAGCTCGCGAGCCGCGTCGATGCCCCCGTCTGCCGCGGTCTGACCCCAGTAGCCCGCGACGAGCGGCCCCGGCTCCGTCTCGGCCAGCGCGATCAGGTCGGCCAGGTCGTCGGCGCTGCTGATGGACGGACCGGCCATCTCGTGGACGGCGACGACCCCGAGCTCAGCAGCGTGCCGGCGGGTGGCCCGCTGTGCCGCACGGCGCGCACCGGGCACGACGCCGGAGAGCATGGCCTCCCGGGCGTCATGGTGCGCGGCCCGCGTCAGCGGTCCGTCCGGGTCGTAGCCGGGCCGTTCGCGCACGCCCGGGACGGTGTCGAGCAGGGCGGACGAGACCACCGCGGAGTGCACGTCGATCCGGCTCAGGTACGCACGCTCGCTCCCCGCTGCCCGATCGATCTCGGCGCGGGTCGGCGGCCGACGCTCGGGCCAGCGACTGTCGTCCCAGCCGTGGCCCACGACCGGCTCGCCGGGGTGGGAGCGCACGTACGTCGCGACGGCGTCGAGCATCTCGCGCAATGACGTCGACCCGGTGAGATCGAGGCCGCCGAGCAGGAGCCCGGTACTGGTGGCGTGGACGTGCGCGTCGACGAACCCCGGCGTCACGAGGGCGCCGTCCAGGTGGACGATCCGCTCCGCGACGTCGCGGTAGGCGTGGGCGGCCGAGTCCTCCCCCAGCCAGGCCACGACCCCGTCGTCGACGAGCATCGCGGTGGCGAACGGGCTGGCCGGCGAGTGGATCGTGCCGCCGACGTAGAGGACGCGGCTCCCGCGGGCCCAGGAGGGCCGGCTCACCCGCGCGTCCCCAGCGATCGCCCGATCACGACGCGCTGGACCTGGTTGGTTCCCTCGACGATCTGCAGCACCTTCGCCTCGCGGAAGTAGCGCTCCAGCGGGAAGTCCGCGGTGTAGCCCGCCCCGCCGAGAACCTGGACCGCGTCGGTCGTGACGCGCATCGCGGCATCCGTGGCGGCGAGCTTCGCCATGGCCGCATGCGTGCCGAACGGCAGGCCGGCATCTCGTCGCCGTGCGGCGTCGACGTACAGCGCCCGGGCACTCGCAACGGCCGTCGCCATGTCCGCGAGCATGAACGACAGCCCCTGGAACTGCGCGATCGGCCGGCCGAACTGCTCGCGCTGCCCGGCGTACGCGACGGCGGCGTCGAGCGCCGCCTGGGACAGGCCGACGGCGCACGCGGCGATGCCGAGTCGACCGGCGTCCAGGGCCGCCAGGGCGATCGGGAAGCCCTGGCCCTCGGCGCCGATGCGGTGGTCGGCCGGGAGGCGGACACCGTCCAGGATCAGCTGTGCCGTGGGCGACGACATGGCGCCCATCTTGCGCTCGGGCGGAGCGGAGGTCAGGCCGGTCACGTCTCCCGGCAGATGCAGGCAGGTGATCCCGCGCGCCCCGTCGTCGGACGTCCGGGCCATCAGCGCGTACGAGTCCGCTCGGCCGCCGTGCGTGATCCAGGCCTTCGTGCCGGACACGACGTAGCCGTCGGGATCGCGGTCGGCCCGGGTCCGAAGCGAGGCGGCGTCGGACCCCGCGTCGGACTCGGACAGGCAGTAGCCGCCGACGAGGTCGCCGCCGAGCAGGTCCGGGAGCCAGCGGGACTGCTGCTCGGCGGTCCCGTGCGTGGCCAGCGGGAAGCACGACAGCCAGTGGACGCTGACGCTGACCGCGACGGACATCCACGCCCGCGCGATCTCCTCCAGCGCCTGCAGGTAGACCTCCGCGGGCTGGCCGCCGCCGCCGAGATCCTCGGCGTAGGGCAGGCCGAGCACACCGAGCCCTCCCAGCGCGCGCAGGCGGTCGCGTGGGAACTCCCCGGCCGCCTCGGCCTGGTCGGCGGCGGGAGCGAGCTCGGCCGCCGCGAACTCCTCGACGAGAGCGAGCAGGTCGACGGCCTCTTCGGTCGGGAGCAGCCGGGTGACGGAGGCTCCGCGCCACGCGTACGCCATCAGCGGGTCCCCATCACACGGTCTGCAGCTCGTGGGGGCGGTGGTTGGCGGCGATGCCGCCGTCGGCCGTCGCGATGACGATGTCCTCGATCCGCGCCCCGTACCGTCCCTCGACATAGAAACCGGGCTCGATGCTGAAGGCCATGCCCGGCTCCAGCAGGAGCACGTTGCCCTCGACGATGTACGGGTCCTCGTGGGTCTGCAGCCCGATGCCGTGGCCGGTGCGGTGGATGAAGAGCTCGCCGTACCCGGCGTCCTCGAGCCCCGTGCGCGCCGCGGAGTCCACGCTCTCGCAGGTGACGCCGGCCCGCACGTGCTGGACGGCCGCCGCCTGCGCCGCGAGGAGCACGTCGTACGCAGCCTGGAAGTCCGCGGGCGGCTCGCCGATGGCGTACGTCCGCGTGCAGTCGCTGCAGTAGCCGCTCGGCATCGTCCCGCCGATGTCGACGACGACGACGTCGCCCGCCTGGAGCACCCGGTCCGAGACCTCGTGGTGCGGGCTGGCCCCGTTCGGCCCGCTCCCGACGATGACGAAGTCGACCGTCGCGTGACCCTCGGCGAGGATGAGGTCGCTGATCTCGGCGCCGACCGCGCGCTCGGTGCGACCCGGACGCAGCAGGGCAGAGACCTGCGCGTGCACGCGGTCGATCGCCGCGCCGGCCTCGACGAGGGCGTCGATCTCGGCCTCGTCCTTCCGCATGCGCAGCGGACCGATGAGCGCACCGGCGAGGACCTGCGACGCGTGCGGCATCGCCTGGCGCAGCGCGAGCACCTTCTCGGCCCACATGTGGTCATCGAGGGCGACCACGCCGCTTGTGCCGAGCAGGCCGGCCACGAGCGCGTACGGGTCGTCGAGCTCGCCCCAGGAGGCGACCTCGATGCCCAGGGCGCCGATCGGGCTGGCGAGCGCGGCCAGTCGCTCGAGGCCGGGGGCGACGAGCACCGGGTCGCCCTCCGCGCGGACGACCAGGCAGGTCAACCGCTCCAACGGCTTCGCGTCGTACCCGGTCAGGTACAGCAGGTCCGGACCCGGGGTGACCAGGACCCCGTCGACCTGCCGCACCGACGCGGCCCGCTGCACCGCCTCCAGCCGTCCGGCGAAGTCGCCGCTGTGCATCCGTGCTCCGTTCGTCGTCGCCCGCGGGCCGTCCGTGCGCGCGTCGAGTCTATGTCGGCACCGGCTGCCAGACTGGCGCCCATGAGCACTGCCGCCACCATGGTGCTGGACTCCGCGTCGCTGTACTTCCGGTCGTTCTTCGCCCTCCCCGAGTCGATGACCGCACCGGACGGCCGTCCGCACAACGCCGTGCGCGGGTTCGTGTCGACACTCACGCGGCTCGTCGACGCGCACAGCCCGGCGTCGGTCGTCGCCGCGTGGGACGCCGACTGGCGTCCGGCCTGGCGCGTCGCGCTGCTCCCCTCGTACAAGACGCACCGCCTCGCCGACCCTGCGGGGGCCGAGTCCGGGGCGGGCGGGGCACCGCCCGGCGAGATGGAGCCGGAGTCCCTCGGCCCGCAGGCCGTCGCGATCGAGGGTCTGCTCACGGCGTTGGGGGTGCCGGTGTGGGGCGTCCCCGAGCACGAGGCCGACGACGTCGTGGCGAGCGTGTGCGCCCAGGTCCGGGGACCGGTCGTGGCCGTCTCCGGCGACCGCGACCTGGTCCAGGTCGTCTCCGACTCCGCGCGGCTGCTGCTGGCCGTCAACGGCGGGATGGAGAAGTGGCCGCTGCTGGACGCCGACGCGGTGCGCGAGCGGTTCGGGGTCGACGCCGGGCGCTACGTCGACCTCGCCGTGCTGCGCGGCGACCCGTCCGACGGGATCCCGGGTGTGCCGGGGATCGGAGCCAAGACCGCGGCGGCGCTCGTCGAGGCGTTCGGCGGCGTCGAGGACATTCTCGCCGCCGCCGCGAGCACGCCGGTACGCCCGATGACCGCCCGGCTCGCGGCCGCCCTGACCACCTCGGCCGACGAGGTGCGTCGTGCTCGGGTCGTGGCCACCGCGCGGCCGGACCTCGCTCTCCCCGGGACGCCCCCACCGCTGCCGGTCGTCGCCGCGGACCCCGACGGGCTGGCGGCCCTGGCCGACGCGTGGGGCGTCCAGCGCCAGATCGCCGACCTGCACGCGGCGATTGCTCGCACCCGCTGAGGGCGGGGTCAGAACGCGACGACGCCGCGGTTCACCAGGTCGGCGGCGATCCGGGCACGCTCCCGCAGCGGGTCGTCGGCGGGGACGGCCTGGGCGATCTGACCCAGGAGGTCGATGACCTGCCGCATCCACCGCACGAGGTCGCCGGCGCCGATGTCGGCGATCGACAGGACCTTCAGCAGGTTCGTGCCCGACGCCCACCGGAACGTCGCCTCGACCAGCCCCGGGTCGGGACGACGGGTCACGTCCAGGGCGTGCCGGGCCTCGACCTCGTGCAGGTCTCCCCACAGGCCCATCAGGTCGGCGACCGCGCGACGCACCGCCGGGTTCGACGACGGGGGTGGTGCGTCGTCGTCCTGGCCCCGCGACTCGTAGACCAGCGCCGCGCAGGCGGCGGCCAGCTCCGCGGGTTCGAGCTCCGCCCACGCACCGCTGAGCAGCGCCTGCGCGCCGAGCAGGTCGGACTCCGAGTACAGCCGCATCAGCAGGCGGCCGTGCGCGGTCACCTCGGATCCGTCCGCCGAGAGGTACCCAAGCTCGGCCAGGACCTCGCACACCCGGTCGAAGCGGCGCGCGATCGAGCTGGTCCGGCCCCCGACCCGGCGCTGCAGCTCGGCGACCTGGCGGTTCGTCCGGTGGTACCGCTCCGCCCAGCGCGCATGCGCCTCGCGGTCCGAGCAGCCGTGGCACGGGTGCTGCCGCATCGCCTGGCGAAGCGCCGCGATCTCGTCGTCCTCGACCCGCGCCGGCCGTCGTCGTCGCTGCTCGTACGGCACCTCCTCGACGGCCGCGCGCAGCACGGACGCGAGGTCGGCCCGTGCGCGGACGTCGCGCTCCGCGAACCGGTGAGGTACCGGGATGCGGGCGAAGGGCTCGACGGGCAGGCGGGTGTCCGCCACGGACAGCCGCCGGACCTGGCCGTCGGCCGTCAGGACCATGGGCCGGGCCTGCTCGCGGGGCTGCCGGCTTCGGCGGGAGTCCAGCACGACGGCCGGACCCGCCCGGCGGCCGTTCGGGATGACGAACACGTCGCCGGGCCGCAGTGCCAGCCACGACTCCTCGGCCTGGTCGCGGCGCTCGGCGGCGGCGCGCCGGCCGTCCTCCTTCTCCCGTCGGCTGATGTCCTCGCGCAGGGCGGCGTACTCGGCGAAGTCGCCCAGGTGGCACGACATGGCCGCGAGGTAGCCGTCGCGGGCCTCCTCCAGCCGCCGGAGCTCCGTCGCGAGTCCGACCACGGCGCGGTCAGCCTGGAACTGCGCGAAGGACGTCTCGAGGACCTCACGTGCCGCGTGCCGACCCATCCGGGACACCAGGTTGACGGCCATGTTGTAGCCGGGCTGGAACGACGAGCGCAGGGGGTACGTGCGGGTCGAGGCCAGCCCGGCGAGCACCCGCGGGTCCAGCGACGGCTGCCACAGGACGACGGCGTGCCCCTCGACGTCGATCCCGCGCCGCCCAGCGCGGCCCGTCAGCTGGGTGTACTCCCCCGGCGTCAGGTCGACATGCGTCTCGCCGTTCCACTTCACGAGCTTCTCGAGCACGACCGACTTGGCCGGCATGTTGATGCCCAGCGCGAGCGTCTCGGTGGCGAAGACGACCTTCACCAGTCCGCGCTGGAACAGTCGCTCGACGACCTCCTTGAACACCGGCAGCAGACCGGCGTGGTGGGCGGCCAGGCCACGCTCGAGCGCTTCGAGCCACTCGCCGAACCCCAGGGCGGCCAGGTCCTCGTCGGCGAGCTGCTCGGTGGCCTCCACCGCGACCCGCCGGATCTCCCGGCGCTCGTCCGGTGAGGTCAGGCGAAGACCGGCTCCCAGGCACTGCTGCACCGCCTCGTCGCATCCGACCCGGCTGAACAGGAAGTAGATCGCCGGGAGCAGGGCCTCGCGCTGCAGGCGCTCGACGACCTCGCTGCGCCACGGCGTCTTCGGCCCGCTTCGTCGTCCGCGCTGTCGCTGGCGACGCGGGTCGCCGTGCCGCGCGTGCCGCTGCTCCTCGCGCGCCAGGCGGGTGAGCTCCGGGTTGACGATCCGCTGGTCGTCGTCGACGAAGAGGTCGTACAGGCGCGGGCCGGCCATGACGTGCTGCCACAGCGGGACCGGTCGGTGCTCCTCGACCACGATGGCGGTCCGTCCGCGCACGGCCTCCAGCCACGCGCCGAACTCCTCGGCGTTGCTGACGGTCGCCGACAGCGCGGCCACGGTCACCGATTCGGGCAGGTGGATGATCACCTCTTCCCAGACCGCGCCGCGGAACCGGTCGGCCAGGTAGTGCACCTCGTCCATCACGACGTACGAGAGGTCCGCGAGCGTCGATGAGCGCGCGTACAGCATGTTGCGCAGGACCTCGGTCGTCATCACGACGACGGGGGCCTCGCCGTTGATGCTGTTGTCCCCGGTGAGAAGTCCGACCCGGTCGGCGCCGTAGCGCTCGACCAGGTCGGCGTACTTCTGGTTCGACAGCGCCTTGATCGGCGTCGTGTAGAAGCACTTGCGGCCCGCCGCAAGTGCCCGCTCCACGGCGAATTCCGCGACGACGGCCTTGCCCGCCCCGGTCGGGGCGGCGACGAGCACGCCCTGCCCGTCCTCGAGCGCCTGGCAGGCGCGAACCTGGAAGTCGTCGAGCCCGAACACGTACTCCGCCGCGAAGGCCGCCAGCTCGGTCCGTTCGAACCGGGCCCGGCCCCGTGCGGCCGCGTAGCGTTCCGCAGGGCTGGCCATGGCGCCAGGCTACGTCGTCAGCACCGCGAGGGCACCGGGGCGCACCGTCACGTCGACCGGCAGCGGGCCGATGCGCTCGCCGTCGGCGTACGCGATCTGCCCCGGCGCCTCCACCCGGACCGTCCGAGCCCGGTACGTCGACACCGCCGGATGCAGCACGTGGGTGCCGCGGAACACGGTCGGGAACACGCGCAGGAGGGTCGGCCGGCTGACCGCCCCGAGCCAGAGGACGTCCAGCTGGCCGTCGTCCATCTGAGCCTGCGGGCAGATCCGCATGCCGCCGCCGTACCGGGGTCCGTTGCCGATCGACACGAGCATGCCCTCCCCGGTCCGCTCGGAGTCGTCCATCCGGACGCGATACTTCAGGGCGGTGAAGGAGGCCAGCTCGCGGACGATCGCGACGTTGTACCGCTGGCCGCCCATCCGCGACATCCGGTTCGCCCGCTCGTTCACTGACGCGTCGAAGCCGGTGCACAGGACGCTGAGGAAGTGCCTCGACGTGCCGTCGTCCGTCCGCGCCACGCCCACGTCGACCTGCCGCGTGCGCCCGCCCGCCAACGCGGCGACGAGCCAGGAGGCCGTGTCCTCGGGGTCACCCGTCGCCATGCCGAGCGAGGCGGCGATGTCGTCGCCGGAACCGCCGGCGACCACGCCCAGCGGCGTCGGGCCGTCGACGAGCGACTGGAGCACGGCGTGAACCGTTCCGTCTCCCCCGCAGGCGACGACCGCGCGGGCGCCCGCCGCTGCGGCCTGGGCGGCGACATCCGTTGCGGCGGACGCCGACGTGGGGAGGACGAGCCGGCACGCGACGCCCGCGTCGTTCAGTCGTCCGAGCGCCGCCCGCGCGTGTGCACCGGCGCGGCCGCCGCCTGCGCGAGGATTGGCGACGAGCCATACGTCGCCCGGGACTGCCCCCGTCAACGATCCTCGTCGTATCGCTCGTCCAGCGGGCTGGGCCCGGACGGCGTCGGCGATGCCTCGTCGTCGGCCAGCTCGGAGTAGTCGACCTCACCGCGCAGACGTCGTCGCCGCGCCCGCCGCCGGTCGTTGAGCAGGCTCACGCCGATCGCGATGACGACGAGCACGAGGATCGGCCCGCCGAGGAGCGACATGTTCACCGGATCGCCCGTCGGCGTCGCCACGGCGGCGAACAGCATGATCGAGACGATGATCCAGCGCCACCAGCTCAGCAGCTTCCGTCCGGACAGCACCCCGGCGAAGTTGAGGAGGACGAGCAGGAGGGGCACGAGGAACCCGATCCCGAAGACCAGGATCGTGCGCAGGAAGAACGACAGGTATCGGTCGACGGAGACGATGTTCTCGACTCCGTCCGGAGTGAAGCCGAACAGCAGCTCGAGCCCGATCGGCAGCACCGCGTAGGAGACCGCCACGCCCGCGAGGAACAGCGGGGTCGCCACCGCGGCGAAGCCGAGCGCCCACTGGCGTTCGTGCCGGTGCAGGCCCGGGGTCACGAACCGCCACAGCTGGTAGAGCCAGACGGGGGCCGCGATGATCGCGCCGGTCACGGCGGCGACCTGCAGCTGCAGCACGAACGGGTCGGCGACGCCGGTCAGCGCCAGCGTGACCTCGTGTCCCTCCGCCTTCGCCTGGGCGATGACGTCGTTGAACGGGGCCGACAGCCAGGCGAAGATCTGCGGGTAGTAATACCAGCCGACCGCCATACCGATCGCGATGGCGATTCCGGACTTGACCAGCCGGGACCGCAGCTCGCGCAGGTGCTCGGTGAGCGGCATGGCGGCCGTCCGGTCGGCCGACCGCTCCTTCACCGCCATGGGGACCGGTGCGTCCGTGCCGCGCTCAGCCCTCGGTGCGCTCGGCAGGGGCCGGCGCCGGGGCGGGCGCGGGGGTGACCGGCGCGGCGGGCGCCTCGACGGCCGTCGGCGTCGTGACAGCCGGCGCAGCCGGCGCGGCCGGCGTGCTCGCCGCGGTGTCGTCCTCGGTCAGACCCTTGGTCTCGGCCTTGAAGATCCGCAGCGAACGACCCAGGCCGCGCGCCGCGTCGGGCATCCGCTTGGCGCCGAAGAGCAGGACGACGATCAGCAGGATGATGAGGATCTCGGGGGCGCCGATCTGCTTGAACACAGGTACTCCTCGTAGGTCGCGCCGGCTGCCGGGCAGCGGCTGAGATCCAGGCTCAGCGGCCAGAGTACGCCGCGAGCGCCGCCCGGGCCGCGTCGGCCACGCTTTCGGCGAGGCTGACCGGTTCGACGACGCGGGCGCCGACCCCCAGCGAGAGGACCAGCCGGACCGCCCACTGGGGGTCGTGCAGGGCGAGACGGGCGCGCGCGCCGCCGCCGGGAAGCTCGCTCACGATCACGCCACGATGGGCCTCGACGACCCACCGGGACGAGGCGTCGAGGTCCACGAGCGCCTCGACGGACGGCGACCCGGCGCTGCCGGTCGCCTGCGGCGGCGTATCGCCCGCCTCCACGACCTGCGCATCCAGGATCCGGTCGACGCGGAACGTGCGCCGGCCACCTGCAGATCGGCAGTAGGCGTCCACGTACGCGATGCCGTCGACGGCCACGACTCCGTACGGCACGACCCGGCGCTGGGTGATCGCCCCGCTCGTGCCGTCCGCATACCGGATGGCCAGTTCCCGGCCCTCGGACAGGGCGTCGTCCACGGCCGCGCGCACCTCCGGCGCGACGTGCAGGTCGACCGCGACGTCGGCGGCGACCTCGGCGCCGGCTCTCCCACCCGAGGGCGCCGCCAGCCGTTCGAGCTTGGTGGCCGCCGAGGCGATGGCGGCGCGATCGTCGACGCCCGGAAGCTGCTCCATCATGCGCAGGGCCACGATGAGCGACATCGCCTCCGGCGTGCTCAGGCGCATCGGCCGGTCGAGCGACTGCGCGTCGACGACCGTGATGACGGTGTCGGACGGCGTCTGCTCGCCCTCGTCCTCGTCGCTCCAGAACTGGATGTCGACGAGCCGGCCGGCGCCGAGCACCTCGTCGCCGCTGACGACCAGCAGGCTCAGGTCGTCCTCGAGCTGGGTCTGGGTGACGCCGAAGTGCTCGGCGCACTCGCGAAGCGTCACGCCCGGGTGGGCCACGAGCCACGGCACGAGGGCCAGCAGCCGCGTGAGTCGGTCCGCGGCGCTCATGACGCGTCCAGCACGGCCTGCAGGGCGGCCCGGACCGCCTCGACGACCTCGGACGGCTCGACGACCACCGCGTCGGCACCGGCCCCGCAGAGCACGGCGACGAGCTGCCCGAGCGAGCCGGCGGACACCATGAGCTCGGTCGCGTCCCACGGGGACGGCTCGGTGGGCGCGGCGAGCCGGCGGACCGCCGCCGCACGGCCGGGAGCGAGGCGGACTCGGGCCGTCACCGGCTCGCCGGCCGCTGGCGCCAGCGGCACGTCGGCGACGCGGAACCCCGACGGCGGCTCGACCGCGGCGAGCCCGGGCAGCATGTTCACGGCGCCGCA
>JAFIHP010000191.1 GCA_017849335.1 Actinomycetales bacterium
GCGCGTCCGCGCCCTGACCTGACCGCGGGCCCTCGGGCCGGTACGGTAACGAGTCGGTAACTGCCCGGCCGGACGGCCGGCGGCGAAGGAGAGACATGGACGAGCGCGGCCAGGGACCCTGGGACCTCGCGGAGGCGAACCTCGACGACGGTGTCGAGCGGCTCGACCTCGGCGGGCTGCTCGTCGCCCCGGCCGACGGGGTCGAGGTCCAGGTCCAGATCGACGAGGCCAGCGGCACCGTGAGCCAGCTGACGTTCACGCGGGGCGATGCGGCCGTGCAGGTGCAGCCGTACGCGGCGCCGCGCAGCGGCGGCCTCTGGGACGACGTACGAGGGCAGATCCGTTCGTCGATCAACAGCGCCGGCGGTCTCGTCGAGGAGGCGGACGGTCCGTTCGGACCGGAGCTGCGGGCGCAGGTGCCCAGCGGTGACGGGACACCGACCATGCAGCCGGCCCGGTTCACCGGGGTCGAGGGCCCACGCTGGTTCCTCCGCTCGGTGTTCCTCGGCTCGGCGGCGCGGCCCGGGCCGTCCGCGGAACCGCTCGAGGCGCTCGTGCGCACGCTGATCGTCGTCCGCGGGTTCGAGGCCATGCCGGTGGGTGCGCCGATCCCGCTGCGGCTGCCGGAGACGGCGGAGCCGGGCGCCCCCGCGAGCTCGCGCGCCTACCCGTCGCCGTTCGAGCGCGGGCCGGAGATCACCGAGACCCGCTGACGGGGCTACCGTTGTGGCCATGGCACCCAGCACGGCTCGGACCGGCGAGCACCGCGGCCTGTGGAACAAGCTGACCCGGTCGAAGGCCGAGGTCGAGGCGGACGAGCTGCAGAGCGAGCTCGCCGGCGAGCAGCGGGCCGACACCGGCCTGGAGGCGATCTGCAACTGCGCGCCCGGCCAGGAGGTCGCGGTGCGAGGCATGGTCCGCGCGATCACCGTGCGGCCGCAGGGATCGGTGCCGGCACTCGAGATCGACCTCTACGACGGGTCAGGCAGCGTCACGGTCGTGTGGCTCGGCCGGCGGGGCATCCCCGGCATCGAGCCCGGCCGAAGCATGGTCGTGCACGGGCGGCTCACGTGCAACGAGGACAGCCCCACGATCTACAACCCGCGATACGAGCTGAAGCCGACCGCCGGATGACCGCCGATCCGACCCGCGATCCGGGCGCCGGAGCGGATCGCGAGGAGGAGCCGGTAGGCCTGGAGACCGCGCCCGAGGTGCGTGCCGAGGCACTTCTCCTCGAGCGGGCGATCGGGGGGTGGCGCGGGGTCATCGACTCGGGCGTGCCGACGGCGGTGTTCGTCGTCGCGTACGTGGTCACCGGATCGCAGCTGCGGCCCTCACTCATCGCGGCCCTGGTCGCCGGTGCCCTGATCGCCCTGTGGCGCCTCGTGCGACGCGAGTCGCTCCTGCAGATCGGGGCCGGCTTCGTCGGCCTGGCCATCTCCGCGTGGTTCTCGGCCCGTACCGACAACGCCTCCAACGTCTACCTGCCCGGCATGCTCACGAACCTCGGCTACGGCTCGGCCTTCCTGCTGTCCATCCTCGTGCGCTGGCCGTTGATCGGCGTCGCGATGGGCGTGCTGACCGGCGAGGGGACCAGCTGGCGGCACGACCCGGCGCTCCGACGGGCGTACGCCGCCGCGTCGTGGATCTGGGTGGCCCTGTTCTACAGCCGATTGATCGTGCAGACACCGATGTACCTCGCCGGCTGGGTCGAGGTCCAAGGCATCGTGAAGATCGTGATGGGCTACCCGCTCTTCCTCGCCGCGGCCTACTTCACGTATCGCGTCCTGGCACCGATCCTGGCCCAGAAGCGGGCGGAACGAGCACGCCGGGAGCCGACATGACCAGGTCCGCAACCTCAGCGAGAGGTTGAGACTTTGGTCAGCGACACGCCGCGAGCAGCGTTTGACCGCCCTGAGCGGCGGTCCTAGCGTCGGGTCCGCGCGATCGAGGCGCAGGTGACAACCGCCGGGCACCCGGCGGCCGGAGGAGGAGGATGCGGGCGTGACCAAGGCGATGCCGCAGGCGACGACCGCCAGCCAGGCTCAGGGCGTGCTGTTCGACGAGGACTCCCTGCGCCCGCTGCCCACCGGCGTCGGCTACCGCGGTCCGGTCGCGTGCAAGGCCGCGGACATCACCTACCGCCAGCTGGACTACTGGGCGCGGACCGGCCTGGTCGTGCCGTCCGTGCGCGGCGCGTCGGGCTCGGGGTCGCAGCGGCTGTACAGCTTCCGCGACATCCTGGTCCTGCGGGTCGTCAAGCGCCTGATCGACACCGGCGTCTCCCTGCCGAACATCCGGGCTGCCGTCGACCACCTGACCGATCGCGACGGCGACGACCTGTCCAGCCTGACGATCATGAGCGACGGCGCGAGCATCTACGAGTGCCGCAGCGCGGACGAGGTCATCGACCTGGTGCGTGGCGGACAGGGTGTCTTCGGCATCGCGGTGGGAAGCGTCTGGCGCGAGGTCGAGGGGAACCTGGCGAGCCTGCCCAGCGAGAACCCGGACGGCGCCGCGTCGACCGCGCTGCCGACCGACCTGGTCGCCGCCGACGAGCTGGCGGCCCGGCGCGCACGCCGCGCGGCGGGGTAGCATCGGCCCGCTGACTGACCCCGGGCGGGAGAGACCTGGTCCACCAGGCGCCGAAGGAGCAATCTCCCCGACAACCTCTCAGGCAGCAGGACCGCTCGGGGAAGGCACTCTGAAGCCCATCGATCGCGTCCGACGCGGGTGACAGAGGGGGAGGGCGGGCGCAACCGCGTCCCGCCGGCCCCGCGCACGCGCCGTGCGCCGACCGAAGGCGACGACATGACCGACCGGACCTTCGCCGACCGCCACATCGGCCCCGACACAGGCGAGCAGGCCCGCATGCTCGCCCTCCTCGGATTCGACTCCCTCGAGGCCTTCACCGAGGCGGTGGTGCCCGAGGTGATCCGCTGGCAGTCGGCCCTGGACCTTCCGGACGCGGCGGACGAGCCGGCGGTCCGCGCGGAGCTCGTCGCCCTCGCCGACCGCAACGTCGTCGTGCGGTCGATGATCGGCCTGGGCTACCACGGCACCCACACGCCGGCGGTCATCCGCCGCAACGTGACCGAGAACCCGGGCTGGTACACGGCCTACACGCCCTACCAGCCGGAGATCTCGCAGGGCCGGCTCGAGGCACTGCTCAACTTCCAGACGATGATCGAGGACCTCACGGGTCTCCCGGTGGCCGGGTCCTCGCTGCTCGACGAACCCACGGCCGCAGCCGAGGCGATGGGGATCGCCGTCCGGTCCTCCCGGTCGAC
>JAFIHP010000192.1 GCA_017849335.1 Actinomycetales bacterium
AGTACCGGCTGCAGACTCCGAAGTCGAGGGCCGGCATCCAGACGGTGGTCCTCCCGGAGTTCGTCATCGACGAGCTGCGCACGCACCTGGCGACCTTCTCCCCGATCGGTCCCGAGGGGCTGGTCTTCCCGACCCGGTCGGGCACGTGCGCGTACAACGGCATCCAGCTCGCCATCACACGCACCCTGCGTGAGCTCGGCCACGAGCACGTGCGCGTCCACGACCTGCGGCACTCGGGTCAGCTACTGGCCGCGACCAATGGAGCGACGCTCGCCGACCTTCAGCAGCGAATGGGCCACTCGACGGTCAACGCCGCGATGGCCTACGCCCACGCCTCCCGCGACAACGGCCGCAGCATCGCCGAGCGGATGAACGCCCAGCGGGCGAGCGTCGTGGACATCAGTGCGCGCAGGAAGTCGGGCTAGCTGCGGCGGCCGGCGTTAATCAGTCCCTAGTCTCCTGCCTAGTTCGTAGAGGTAGAAGAACTCGCGCTTCTCGACATCCGCCCTGCGGGCGGATCTGGTCAGACCGGCGTTTACGGCCGCTTGCCCCAACGCGCCAAGTGCGGGGAGAGCCATCACTGCTTGTGACAGATCGGCAACATGAGCGACGCCGCCGGCGAGCACGGGTCCAACGGTTGCCAACGCAACCGAGCGTGCGTCCGTGGCCCAGTGTCGAGCGATGTCCCGTACGAGTCCGTGAGCGGACATCTCGGCTCGAATCTCGTCCACCGCCGGGAGCACTACGGACTGAAATAGGTGATCGACTGCTTCCTCAGACTCAAGATCAAATGGACCCGAAGAGAGTCGCCCGGAAAGCGATGCGACACCTGTGCGGTAGCGAACAAGTGGACCGTCAAGGTCACTGCGAAGGTCGAGTAGTTCCTTCATGGGAGCGACATCCAGCGCGGGAAGCCGAACGATCAAACCCCCTCCAAGCAGAGCCTCAGTGCTGCGACTGGTTCCGACCGGGGACGGGATCACGATCCCTTCGGTAACCATCGCGCGCGCCAGCGCTGCCATCGTCTCGTCCATGAGCAGGGCACTTCGCGGATCGGCGATGAGCTCCTTCAAGCATTCCGCGTAGGCAGCTGTGAGATCAGCACTGCTGGTCGAATCAGCCGCCGACATGATCGGCCGGACGGTCACGAGTCCGCGTTCGATCGCGACAGCAAGTTCGGCTGCCCCCGAGTCTTCGAACATTCGCGCGGCGGTGTCTTGGAGGCCCGAAACCACTACATCAATCTTGGCGCGAGTGTCGCCCGCGAGTGCTTTGAGTCCAGCCACGTCGGTGCCTGTCAAGGCACCGAGTGTGTCTAGCGCGTCATCATCCAAGGCGAGAACCAAGCGGAGATTATCGGTGAACGACTCCGGCACCTCCCTCCCGCCGTTCAGGTAGGCGAGGGTCTTCCTGTCAAACGCTGAGAGGAGATCGATGAGTGCGTCTGGACCTGCGGCAGCCAGTTGCAAGAGCGAGCCGATCATCTCGGCGCCGGGACTTACCAACTCGACCTCGTCCGAGTAGAGGACCGCGGCCTTTGCCAGTTGCACGTCGCGCGCGAGACTCACGTTGGAGCCCGAGGTGGCCGGTCCCGAGAGGACGACTACTTTCAGCTTCGGATGTTGAATCGGATGCCGGCGCCCTCGCCGCGCCTTGACTCTGCCCACTTCGCCACCCTCTCAGGTCCCGCCGACACATAGTCACGCATTCGCGCCCACGTGCCTCAGGAGTCCACCGGGGCGTGTAGCTAGTCGAAGAGCCTCAGGCTCGCTTCCACCTCATAGAGGTCGCGAGCATTGCAGGCTAGGTACTTGATCTCGTCGGCGTCGAGTTCCGCAAGGAACGAGAATCGGGTGCGCACATCGTCGATCCACTCTGTGGTACGGACCGGTTGAGTCAGGTAGCCGATGTCCTCCGGCCGGAAGTCGCTTGCGGCTCGTGTCCGCAGGATGTCGTCGGGCGAGATCGGCTTGCTGCCACGCCCGTCGATGACCACGTCGCGGTAGGTCTTGAGCACCCACAGGCGTCGCACGAGCGACTGGTCGAACGCTCCCGCCTTCGCGAACCACTGCAGGTCGTACAGATCGCGGGCGAGAGACACCCGCCGGTATCGGGCGAGCTTCTCGGCGATCGCCTCCTCGGTCCGCACGATCGGGGTTGGTGGCACGGTGAAGCCGTATCGGTCGTGAATCGGCATGGCGACAGGGCTTATTAGGTCGGGCTGCAGGCTCAGAGCGTGCCGCGCGAGTTCAACCTTGGCGCCGAGCTGTGGGCGTCCGAAGGGAGTGTCCACGACGAGGTCGCCTCGGCGCCCGTCGTCGCCCAGGTTCGTGATCGCGAACGTGAAGCCGTCGATCTCAGCGCCGTCGAGCGCGGCGAGTACCGACAGCGCCAGTTCCTCGCTTGGTGCGGCGAAGTCGAGGTCGGTCGAGAATCGTCCTGCGCTGCCGGCACGGAGCTTGCGTAGGGCCGTGCCGCCCTTGAACACCAGGCCAGCCTCAAAGGCGCCTGCTCTATGCAGGAGGTAGAGCGCATGATCCTGTGCAATGTCGAGGAGCGCGGCGTCTCTCCCGCCCTTCACGCCTTGGTAGTGGCGAGCCAGGTGCCCCTCAGTGACGCGGGTCATGCGCCGACACCGATCGACAGGTACTTGCGAAGCATGGTGTCGTTCACCATGCAGGCACTGTCGAAGTGGCCTCCCGGCTCTCGCGGACCGAGCCAGACGGGATGGATCGGGGGGAACCGGCGCAGCACCTCTGCAGCCTTCTCTTGCACGAAGGCTGCGGAGAAGAGATAGGCAGCCCGCTGGCGGGTTGCGGAGTTCTGGGGTTCGAGCAGGCTGATCACGGCGTCGGTGTCGGCTTGAAGGGTCGCGAACTCGAGCCACTGGCCAAGCCCGGCAATGTCGCGGTAGGACGACGGCCGCACGGCGAAGCCGACGAGCAGCCCTTCGATGGTCCACGTCGGCAGTCCGTTGATCGGACTCACGGCCGAAGGGCCGAGGTCGAGTCGCACATAGCGCCACTCCCCGGCGAATGCCTTCGGGAACGGCTGATGGTCGGGCAGAGCGACGACCTCCTGGGCGGGTAGGCGCTGCGCCAGGCCGAGGAGGGTCGCGGCCGACTCCATCGCGAGCACTCCCCCCCATGACGGGTCAGTCGCCTGGCGGGCCCGGAATTCGATGAACCGGTCCGCGGATCCGATCGGTCCGCCCCGAGCCCCGGGCAGGAACTCCCAGGCATTCTTGGTCCGCAGCCGCCCGAGCCAGCCCTCGCGCTGGAGCTCATACGCGACCTGCCGGCCCTCGTCCTCGGTCGCGGCCGGGCCGACGGCGTGGGCCAGGTCAGCGGCTGTCACGACCGACGGGGCCTCCAGTTCAAGCTGCTCGATCACGTCCGCCAACGACGGAGGTATCGTCCTAGGCACTGTCACTCACCTCCGATTCTTGGTCAATACTAGCGAAAACCGGTTGCAGATGACAGTGCCTGGAGGACGGGCCGCGAAAGCCAGGTAGAGCGGGACTCATGGACGTCGACGCACGGCGCGACTCGGGCTGGTCGCGCGCGGGCAACCTAACGTTGGACGATAGTACCGCCGCACGTTAAGTATGATCGGATTCGATCTACCACTGAGATCCGCCGATGACGGGAGCGCCCACATGGCAAAGGCACACGAGCCGATCACGCCCGGCGAGATCCTGCTCACCGAGTTCTTGGAGCCGCTCGGCATTTCTCAGTACCGACTCGCCCAAGCGACCGGGCTGCCCCAGACCCGCATCAGCCAGATCGTGCGCGGCAAGCGGGCCATCACAACCGACACTGCCCTGCGCCTGTCGAAGGCACTCGGTGTCGATGACCGGTTCTGGCTCAATATCCAGACCGACTACGACCTCGAGGTCGAGCGCGACCTCCACGCCGACGATCTCGCCAAGGTGGTCACGCTCGTCGCGAGTTGATTCCGCCTCGATCTGGGCGGCTCGTGTGGGCATCGACCCGCACTCGCGTTGACGGTGGTCCGCCGGCGATTTCGAACCCGACGCCGCCATCCCCGGTCAGCGTCCCTCCCGGGCACCAGGACCGGGCCCGATGAGTCGAATCACTCTCGACAACTAGTCCGGGCGGCCGAACTGTGCGTCGCTGCCTATCCCCAAACCCAGTCGCTGCCTATCCCCAAACCCAATGGCGCCGCTAGCGGCGCAACTCTACGATCGCATGGTGACCTCAGCGCCGGGCCGCGCTATGACTCTTCCTGAGCCTTCCGAACCGGACGGCACAATCTTCGCATTCATCGATGAGAGCTACGAGCCCGTCGTCGCCGC
>JAFIHP010000193.1 GCA_017849335.1 Actinomycetales bacterium
CCGACCAGCAGCGCCCACGGGTACCAGGCCGAGCGTTGCCCGGCGAGGGCGACGACGGCGACCGTGGTGACGACGATGATGCCGTCCACGATCAGCGGCCACGCCCACGCCTGCCCAGCCCCGATCCCGGAGCGAGCGGCCAGATCGGCCAACGACGTGAACGATAGCCAGAACGCTCCGGCGGCGATGAACACCGTCCCCGCGGCCGCTGTCATCGCTGCCCAGCGCCGCCCGTCCGATTCTCGCCTCACAGCCCCGCCCTCCCGAAGGCTGCGGACGGTGGGCTCGCCGAACGACCGAACCAGCGACCCACGTTCCGGCTCCGGCCGTCTGACGCGGTCTCGGATGCGGGCTGAATGGCTCGGTAGGCAGAGCGCACGGTCGTGGCGATCTCGCGATCACCCAGACCCGCCGACTGTGCCGCAGCACCCAGCGCATCGAGCGCATCGGCGGCCGAGACGCCGTTCTCGGCGAGGCGACAGGCAGCCCAGAACAGGCCACGGTTCCGCTCGCCCTCACCCCGCCCGGCGACCCACGACGCCAACCGCTTAGATTCCATATCCATCGAGCCGCTGCTGGGACGTGGTGGGGCGACGGGGCGCGGGTCGAGAAAGTCCCGCAGACGTGCCGCATCCACCGCGCCGACCGAGTGCGCGGCGATGTCCGCGACCTCGTAGAGCTTCACATTGCCGTCGATGATTCGCCGGGAAGGAGGGGCGATGATGTAGCCGCCGTCGCCCCGGAAATCGACACCCGCAGCGGCTGCCTGCCACGAACGCTGCTCGCTGCCTGGTGTCGCCGGGAAGTACACGTGCGCGCCACCGGTGGGTGTGCGCACCAGCAGACCCGCTCCATCGACGAGCCCCGCTTCGGTGGCGCGCTGGTACGCCGCGCGGCCATCGTGGGGGCCGTGGACATCGACATCCACGACGACAACGCCCGATGCCGCTCCCGTCGGGATGCCGATGTTCGCATTCGGTGTGCGCGACCACCACGCGGCAACCTGTTCCGGGTCGCTGCTCGCGTCGAGGAACCCACGGCGGGTCAGCGGACGCTTCCCCTCCACGAGGCACGGGAACACGGGCACCCCCGCCGCCGCGAGACTCTGCGCAGCCAAGGCCAGGTTTGGTGAGCGATCCACGCGAATGAGCGCCGCAAGGACATCGAATGGATCGGGCATCACAGCCCCCGCCCCGCCAGCGCCGACGCAGCACGCGGACGATCGGTCTCTACCGCAGGCGCAGCCGTGCGGGAAGTGCGCGGACTGGGGGTGTCACGGTCGAGGCCGGGCGGGGTGCCGTCGCCGACCTGGAGCGTGTCGAGCTGGTCGAGGATCGCCAGCGCGGTCTTCCGCACCCTCTCGCCGGTGGCCTGCACCACCTGGACGGGCTCGTGGCCGTCCACTCGGGCGGCCCAGGTCGAGACGTACGGGATCGTGTACCCGGCGGTGTCCATGCCGTGCGCGGCACCGATCATCAGCGCGACGGACTCGGCTTCGACCTCGCGGATGCCGCGATGCTGCCGCGCCTCCTCGTCGTCGGGATCGTGCATCAGCACATGCGCCAACTCGTGCGCGAGGGTCTTGACCTGCGCGGCAGGGTCCATGTTCTCCCGCACCGCGACCGTGCGCGCCTCGTAGTCGGTCATGCCGTTCGCGCCGGAGATCATCCCCTCGTGCGGCACCCGCCGCACCTCAAACCCCGCGACGCGAATCTGCCCGGCCAGCCCCTCCCACAACCCTGACGGTGCTTCGCCTTCCAGCAGCGTCGGAGCGGGCGGCACCGGCAGCGGTTCGCCGTCGGTCTGCGAGGCATCCCACACGTAGGCCGGGCGCGCTCCGACCATCCGCGAGCGCACCACCTCGTTGACCTTGTGCTTCTCTCGCGGCCCCAAGCGACGCCAGGAGTTCGGATCGGCAGGATTGGACGACGCGAACCGGCCCGTCACCGGCGCGAAGATCATGTACCCGGTCTGCCCTTTCATCACCTGCCGCCCGAGCCCCTGCCACTGCCGGTACCCGGCGACCAGGGTGGGGAAGGGCTCGGGCACGCGGCCCGCCTCGAACGCGGCCTCGTGCTGCACCCAGATCAGCATCGTGTTGTTGAATGACCGCGACCTGAACCGTGCGGCGAAGGCGAGCGCCTGCCGCCAGTCGTCACCCGAGACCAGCGACTCGACCGCGTCGGTCAGTTTCTCGTGCAGCTCGTCGAGCTTCGCCTCTCGCGCCGCGCGGGCGTCCTCGTTCGATGCCATGCTCCGGCCTCCTCTTCGGCGGGCCGCGCCAAGGTTGCGCGCGGCGGTACACCTGGCAGGTAGGCGCGAACACCCGCGTCCAGTCCGTGAGCTGGACATCGTTCACCTCCTTGAGGCAGCCCGAGCCGAGACCGGGACACGGCATTGAGCATGCTCAAAGCGTCCCGGAGTCCTGTTCTAACACCGACCGTTGAGCATGCGCAAGCCTTGATTTGTGCATGCTCAACGAGTACGGTTGAGCATGCACAACCACCCTCCGGGTGGACTACATCGATGCCTTGCCCGTCGCGAAGGGAAGGGGGTCAGCCACCATGACCGAAGACGAGAGCCAGGCTGCGGCCGAAGACCTCGCCAAGCGTCTACGGCTCCTGATGGATGTCGCCGTTGCCGAGTCCGGCACTGAGCCGACCTACTCGCAGATCGCCGATTACCTCCACGAACGAGGCACCAACCTGTCACGGTCGCGCTGGACGTACATGGTCAACGGCCACCGCTACGTCCAAGACCCCGCTGTGTTCGAGGGGCTCGCTGCGTTCTTCGACGTGGACGCCGCGTTCCTGCTCGGCGAGGACGGTGCCGCTACCCCCGAGAAGGTCTCAGCGCAGCTCGATCTGGTTCGGTCCATGCGGGCAGCGAAGGTGAAGTCCTACGCAGCGCGCACCCTCGGCGACATCTCGCCGAAAGCCCTCCACGCCATCACCAAGTTCCTGGACGAGGAAATGACACACATGCCCGAGCACTGACCGGTACCGCACGACACGGAGCCGCTACCGGTCCTGCTCCCCACAGACAAGGGGCGAACCGTGAATATCGAACAGACCGTATCGGCGGCCGTCGCGGGCCTTCAGCTCGGCAACACCTTTACCTTCGACAACCTCCGCCACACCGTCCAAGACCGCCGGCACCGGCGGCTCCGCATCGTCGAACTCGCAGACCTCGACGCCCACGACGGCCTCTGCGCGGCATTGCTCTCCACCGCCGCCGAAGACTTCGTGCTCCACGCCCGCAGCGACTCCGCACTGCACCGTCAGCAGTTCGTGCTCCACGAGCTTGCCCACATGATCCTCGGGCACTGCGACGGCGACGACTGCACCGTCGACGAGGCACTACTGCCCAACATCCCGCCGCACACCCGCGCACGCCTGCTCACTCGGCAAGACCTCGACAGCGAAACCGAGATCGCCGCCGAGTCCCTCGCCGACCGGCTCGCCGCAGGCATCCGAGGGGCGGTGTTCGCCGAATCGGCCTACTCGGAGGTCTTCGGATGATCCAGACGCTCGTCGCGACGCTCATGTGGGCGCTCGTGGCGAGCCTGCTCATTTTCCGCCGGAAGCGCACCGACAGAAGCATCACCTACGCCGCGATCACCATTGCCATCGCGATGACGCTGAACGTCGATGACATCTACACGGTCGTCGATCCGCTCCTCGGCGGCACGAACATCGCGACGCTGATCGCGGACGCCCTGCTGATGACCGGGCTGTTCTTCCTCGGGCGCGGCGTCATGAAGTCCGGCGAGTACCGGCCCCGGTTTGTCCGTGCCGCCGTGAGCGCACCCGTCCTGCTCATCGCGCTACTCGCAATCACCGCATCGTTCCTGTTCATCGACCGCGGCACCAACACCACACGATTCATGAGCGACCTCGGCGCACAGCCAGCAACAGCGGTCTACTCAATCATCAACTTCAGCTACGGAGCACTCGTCATCGCAACGATGCTCGTCCTCGCCGCACGGCAGTATCGACACAGCACAGGCATCCAGCGCCTCCCCACCGCGCTGCTCAGCCTCGGATCAACCTTCGGCGTCGCCCTCTGCCTCGCCGTGATCGTCATGGACATCGCCCATGCAGCCGGTCAACTCGACCTCATGCACGCCATCCAGGCCGCCTACGATCCGCTCTCCGTCCTCACCTTCGTGTTCCTCTGCGCCGGGTTCGCGGTCCAGCCCGCCGTCCGCCGCGCCCAGCACCACGCCCGACGACGGAACACGATCTCGTTCACGGCGCAGCTGGAGCCGCTCTGGCTCCGAGCGACACGCGCGCGACCCGGGCTGAGCCAAGCCGACCCCCTCGCCGCCAACAGCGACGACCCGGAGGGACACCTGCACCGAGTGATCGTGGAAATCCGCGACGCAATGATCGACCCCCGCATCACCTTCGACATCAGCGCCGAAGACCGCGCCCTGCTCGAACGAGCCGAGAGCCACCTCGTCGGAAACGACACCACCGTCGCAACGACGCTGCCCGTTCCAAACGTCGAGGCGCGTGGATCGTGATCGGGCGCATCGCCCTCGGCGGCGGGATCGCGGCAGCAGCAGTCGGCGGGCTCGGGTGGGCAATCGCAAGGCGGCTCACCGCACCCGTCGGCCCGCGCACGTTTGACCTCCCCGTCCGAGGAGTCGAGCACGACGACGACGGTGACCTGATCGTGCTCGACCGCACCGACCAGACCACCGCGCACGGCATCTACAACCTCTGGTTCGAGCACGACCGCTGGGCACAGCTCTCCGCAGAGATCACCGATCGCGGACCTACTCGCGTCGCCCGCAGGATCACGGGCACCACATCGGGCTTCACTCCGAAGGTCGGCGACCGCGCCTCGTGGAGCGGCATCTACTACGCCACCCCAGCCGAGGCCGGACTTCATGCCCGCGAAATCGCCATCGCCGCTCCCGCAGGATCGTGCCCGGCCTGGCGCATCGACGGCGACCCTTCGACCTGGGCGATACACATCCACGGCCTCGGCAGCACCCGTGCCGGCACGCTTCGAGGCGTCCGCGTCGCGACCGAGCTCGGGTACACCTCACTGGTCGTCAGCTACCGCAACACAGCAGAAGGGCCACACGTTGGCACCGGCCGAGTGACCCTCGGCCGCACCGAGATGAGAGACGTTGACGAAGCCATCGGGTGCGCCGTCCGACGCGGAGCCCAACGAATCGTGCTCTTCGGCTGGTCGATGGGTGCCGCGATTGCCCTCCAGCTCGCCGACCGGCCGCGACACGAGGGGTTGATCGCCGCGCTTGTGCTCGACTCACCAGTCCTGAACTGGCGCGAGGTCATCAAGTCCAACTGTGTTCGCAGCGGACTGCCCGCAGCAGCCGGACACCTCGCGATCCCGTGGCTCACCGTCACCCCGCTGGCGCGTGCAGTCGGGTTGCCGGGCAGCATCCCACTTCGCTCCTTCGACTGGACATCCCGAGCCGCAGACCTCGCCACGCCGACCCTGATCCTCCACGGCACCCGAGACGACTCCGCCCCGCTCCGGCTCTCCCACGGACGCCGCGACGCACACCCGGCCCCCCGCGAGCTGGAGCCCCCCG
>JAFIHP010000194.1 GCA_017849335.1 Actinomycetales bacterium
AGGCCCGTCCCCGGGTCGATGTCGGCGAGAACGGGGGTGGCGCCGGCCCGCACGATCGCCAGCACCGTGGCGAACGCCGTCATCGACGTGGTGATGACCTCGTCGCCGGGGCCGATACCCAGGCAGCGCAGCGCGATCTCGATCGCGTCGAGGCCGTTCGCCACGCCGACGGCGTGCTGCGAGCCGCTCGCCTGCGCCCAGGCTGCCTCGAACCGCGTGACCTGCGACCCGAGAACCCAATGGTGCGAGTCGATCACGGCAGCGGCGGCCGACAGCTCGGCGTCGCGCAGGGCCCGCGGCTCCTCGGCGAAGCCGGCCATCGCGATCACGGGGCGTCCCAGTAGTCGGCTCCGTTGGCCCGGTAGTAGTCGATCGTGCGGGCCAGGCCCTCGGCCAGCGGCGTTGTCGCCTGCCAGCCGAGCTCTTCGCGCGCCAGGGTCGTGTCCGCGTAGTAGTCGCCGATGTCGATCACCTTGCGCTCGGGCGGGAACGGCACGAGCCGGTACTCGGATCCCGGTACGAGCGAGGTCACGAGCCGCGCGAGGTCGGCCAGGCTGATGACCTCGTCGCTGCCGAGGTTGAAGACCCGACCCTCGGCGCGGCGGTCGCGGGCGGCCAGGAGCAGGGCGTCGACGCAGTCGTCGACGTAGGTGAAGTCGCGCCGCTGGAGCCCGTCGCCGAAGACGGTGATCGGCTCCCCGGTGAGCACCTGCTTGATCCAGATGCCGAGGAAGGTCTGCCGCGCGTCGCGGACCCGCATGCCCGGTCCGTAGGTGTTGGTCAGTCGCAGCGCACAGGCGGCGATTCCGTGCACCTGCTGGTAGAGCAGGTGGTACCACTCGCCGGCGACCTTGTTGATCCCGTTCACGTCCACCGGCCGAATCGGGTGCTCCTCGTCGACCGGCAGGTAGTCGGGGCGTCCGTAGATCTGCCGCGTGCTCGCGAAGACGACCCGGATGCCGGGGTTGTCCGCCCGGCAGGCCTCGAGGATCGACAGCTGCGCACCGGCGTTGATGTCGAGGTCGGTGTGCGGGTCGGTCATGGAGTCCAGGTGGCTGGTCTGGCCGGCGAGGTTGAAGAGGAAGTCCTTGCCCTGGATCAGCGCACGCATCGAGTGCGGGTCGCGGACATCGCTGATGTTGACCGCGATGTCGTCGACGATGTCGGCAACGTTGCGCAGGTTGCCGCCGTACTCGGGGATGAGGCTGTCGACGACGGTGACCTGGGCGCCGAGGCCCACGAGCCGACGCGCCAGGTTGGAGCCGATGAAGCCCAGGCCGCCGGTGATGAGCACCGCACTGCCGTCGAACTCCGGGACGGCGTCGGCTGTCCTCACGGCTGCGATCGTAGCCTCCCGTACCCTCGACGCATGGCCGCGGAGTACGCACCGATCGCGCTCTTCGCCTTCCGTCGGCCCGATCATCTCGCGGCGTGCCTGGCGGCGCTCGCCGCCTGTCCGGAAGCCGCGGACAGTCCGCTGGTGGTGTTCTGCGACGGCCCGCGCGGTCCGCAGGACGAGGAGGCCGTCCGCGAGGTCCGGGCGGTCGCCCGGGCGGCGACCGGGTTCGCCCGCGTCGACGTCGTCGAGCGGGAGGCCAACCTCGGCCTGGCCGCATCGGTCATCGACGGTGTCGGGCGGGTGCTCGCCGACCATGAGCGCGTCGTCGTGGTCGAGGACGACCTCGTCGTCTCTCCCGACTTCCTGCGGTATCTGAACGCCGGTCTCGACCTCTACGCGGCTGACGCCGAGGTGGTGAGCATCCACGCCTACGTGGTGGCCGTCGAGGCGGCCCTGCCGCAGTCGTTCTTCCTGCGCGGCGCCGACTGCTGGGGCTGGGCGACCTGGCGACGGGGGTGGGCCGTGTTCGAGCCCGACGGGGCCGCGCTGCTGCAGCGACTGCGCGACACTGGTCAGGTGCGCGCGTTCGACCTCGACGGCGCGTACCCGTACGCGCAGATGCTCGAGCGGCAGGTGTCCGGCGAGGTCGACTCGTGGGCGGTGCGCTGGTACGCGTCGGCGTTCCTCGCGGACAAGCTGACGCTGTATCCAGGGAGGTCCCTGGTGGAGAACGTCGGTCAGGACGGGAGCGGGACGCACTCCGTCGCGACGCGTACGCACGCCGCGGTGGCGGGCCGGCTGACCGGCCCGCTCGAGCGGGTCGCGGTCGTCGAGTCGGCTGCTGCCCGCGCGGAGATCGTGCGGACGCTGGCCCGCGAGCACGGCACGCGCCGGGCGGGACTGCTGTCACGCCTGCCGCGATGGGTGAGGCGGCCGTGACCGGCAGCGGATCGCGCTACCTGTGGTTCGCGCCGTTCGCCGGCCTGTGGCCGTCGTTCCGCATGGAGCACCGGCTCGCGGAGTCGCTGCACCGCAGCGGGCGACCGGTGACGATGGTCCACTGCGGCGAGGTGCTCGACTCGTACTGCCCCGTGATGTCGGCGGACCGGCTGAGGGTCGACTCGCCGCGCTCGGACAAGCGGGAGTCCTGCCGGGACTGCCGGCACAACGCGGGGATCACGCGCGAGCGCGCCGCGTACCGATCGGTGCTGCTCGACACC
>JAFIHP010000195.1 GCA_017849335.1 Actinomycetales bacterium
TAGACGGCGTTCTCGAAGAGCCCCACGTCGTGGTACCGCTCGCGGTACTTCGCGATCGCCGCGTCGACGAGGTCCGGAGGGAGCCCGAGGCCCTGGCCGAACGTCACGGCGAGCGGCGGTCCGAGGAACGTCCGGAGCACCGCGTCGTCCGGCGACGGCAGCCCGAGCCCGTCGAGGGCGTACCGGATGCACGCGACGATCCCCGGTGCCGAGTCGGTCAGCGTGCCGTCGAGGTCGAGCAGGACCAGGTCGCGGCGCGGCACGCCGAGACCCTCTCACAGTGCGCGATCAGGTGACCGCTCCTACGCTTGCGTCGTGCCCTCGCTGACGCCGCGCATCGAGGTCGTCGCGCACCGCGGCGCCAGTTCCGACGAACCCGAGCACTCCCTCGCCGCGTACCTGCTGGCGATCGAGCAGGGGGCCGACGCGATCGAGTGCGACGTCCGGCTGACGGCGGACGGCAACCTCGTGTGCGTGCACGACCGTCGTGTCGACCGGACGAGCAACGGGCGCGGAACGGTCAGCGGCCAGACGCTGGCGCAGCTCAGCGCGTTCGACTACAGCCGCAACGACGACACCTGGCTCGATTTCGAGGACCCGCATCCGGACGAGACGCGCACGTCGGTGCTCACGCTGCACACTCTTCTGGCGGCGACGCTCGCCGCGAGCTCGACCCTTCGGTTCGCCATCGAGACCAAGCACCCCACGCGGTACGGCCGCTACGTCGAGGACGCGCTGATCGAGGTGCTGCGCCGGTTCGGGCTGACGACCGGCGCCGGGGCCGAGCGCGTGCGCGTCATGTCGTTCAGCCGGACGGCGGTCCGGTACGCGCGCGAGCTGGCCCCCGCGCTCGGCGGCGTGTACCTGATGGACGAGGTTCCCCGGCGTTACCGGGACGGATCGCTGCCGACCGGGGCGGGCATCGCCGGACCGGGAATCCACATCCTTCGGGCGTACCCCGAGTACGTCGCGAAGGTGCACGCGGCGGGCAATCGGGTGCACGTGTGGACGGTCGACGAGCCGGCCGACGTAGACCTGTGCGTGCGGCTGGGGGTCGACGCCATCATCACGAACCGCCCCGCGGCGGTGCTGTCGGCGTTGGGTCGCACGCCGGCCAGGTAGGTTGCCCGGCATGGGAAAGAGAGCCAAGACCCCCCGCTCCGGCGCCACGACCGCCACCGCGTCCGCAGACGTGCCCGTGGTCGGCCTCCGCGAGCCCTGCCCGTGCGGCTCGGGCCGGCGGTACAAGGCGTGCCACGGGCGCCAGGCGGCGGCGACCATCGTCGGTGCGACGCGGCCGTTCGAGGGCATGGCGTCGGAGTGCGACCTCGTCGCCATGCGCGAGATCGTCCCGGCCGCGACTGCGCGCCTGGCACTCACCGGCGAGCACGCCGACCGGCAGGTGACGCTGGCGACGGTGCTCCCGATGGCCTGGCCCGCGCTGGTGCGCCAGGACGGCTCGATCCTGCTGGGCCTGCAGGTCAACGTCGGCTCCGGCGACGCGAGCCGCGACCTCGCGGACGCGTTGCTGGCTGCTCTGGACGCCGAGCCGGGCGCTCCGGTCGCGCTCGGCCGCGTCACCATCGACTCGCCCCGGCTGCAGGACCTCGTCGACCCGGCCGTGCCGTTGACCGTGGAGGTCCACGACGGCTTCGAGTTCTGGGTCGACGGCGTCGACGACGCGGCGGCCGACGTGCGCGCATCCCTGGACCGGGCGAAGTCGTACGCGCACCCCACCGTCCGCCTCACCGGCCTCGACGCGGCCTACTGGACGCAGATCGGCGAGAAGGAGCACCTGCGCTGGGTCACCCCGTTCGCCGAGGAGCCCCTGCTCGACGGCCTGGCCCGGCTGCACGCTGCCGGCACGAGCGACCTGGGCGAGAACACGCGGCTGGTGGGCATGTTCCGTGCCCACGGCCTCGTGTGCCCGGTGTGGGACCTCCCGCTCGGAACGGGCGCGGCGGCGATCGAGGAGCCCGCGGCGGCCTTCGCTGCCCGGCTGGCCGATGCGATGGCCGACGACGCTCCGCTGAGCAGCGCGGAGCGCCACGCCCGCGCAGGGCTCTCCAACCGCCAGGTCACGCTGCGATAGCCGGACCCGTGACGCCCGCGCTCGTCCGGGACGAGGCGACCGCCCTGGTCGCGGAGAGCCTGTGGTTCGGCGAGCGGATCGTGGTCCTCGGCGCGACCGGCTGGTTCGGGTCGACGATGCTCGCCCTGCTGGAGCGGCATCCGGCCACCGTGCTCCCCGTCGCCTCCCGAGCGCGCGCACACCGCGTCGGCGAGCGCACGTGGTCCGTTGCGGCGTACGACGTCCAGCACGTCGTCGAGTTCGCCCCGACGGTCGTGCTGGACTTCGCCTACCTGACGCGCGGGCACGAGGCCGCACTGGGCACCGCGGAGTACGCGCATCGGCTCGACGAGCTGGCCCGCCGGCTCGACCGGATCGCGCGGCTGCCGTCGGTACGGGCGGTCCTGACGATCTCCAGCGGTGCTGCGATCGCCGTGCCGGAGGGTCCGACCCTGCCCGTCGGGGTCTACGGGGAGGGCAAGCGGGCCGTCGAGGCCCTGGCGGCCGGTCTCGTCGAACCGGCCCGCTCGGTCGTCGTCGCGCGCACGTACTCGGTCTCCGGGACGCTCGTCGGCCAGCCGCACGCCTACGCCTTCTCCGACTTCGTCCTCCAGGCTCGA
>JAFIHP010000196.1 GCA_017849335.1 Actinomycetales bacterium
CGACGGGTTCGCCGTGGACCGCGGTGGCGTCCACATCGGGCTGTTCCACGGCTCCGAGCGGTCGGCGATGTCAGCGGAGGACGCGTCGAAGGTGGTAGATGCTCGCCGGCCCGTACCAGTCGTGGTTGCCGGGCGCCAGGAGCACCGGCATCGGGGTCGCCGACCCGAACAGGTCGGCGAGGAACCGCGCCGTGTCCTCGGTGACGCGCTCGTGCTCGAACAGGTCGCCGGCGACGCAGAGCGCGTCCGCCCCCTCCGCACACGCCAGCTCGACGGCCGACGTCAGCGTGTCGCGCAACGCCTGCCGTCGCAGGGATCCGCCGTCCGCCCCGGCCCAGGCGAAGGGCGCGTCCACGTGGACGTCGGCGATGTGGACCAGCCGCATGGCCCTCCCTCCGGTCGCTGCGCGGTGCAGTGTCCCGCGCACCCCTGACAGTCCGTTCCTGAGACACTCGGGCGATGGCGACGGTCACGATCCGCGAGGCGGCAACGTCGGACGACTTCGCCGGCTTCGGCCGCCTCGTCGTCACGTACGAGGGCTGGCTCCGCGACCGGTATGCGACGACCCCGGGGTTCGTCGACGGAGTCCTCGCCCATCAGGACCTCGCCGCCGAGCTCACCTCACTGCCCGAGCGGTACGGCCCGCCCCACGGTGCCACGATGCTCGCCGAGCAGGGCGATCTACTGGTCGGCGCGGTCGCGTACCACGACCTCGGCGACGGGACGTGCGAGATGAAACGCATGTACGTGGATGACGCCGTCCAGGGCCAGGGCATCGGCCGACGCTTGTGCGTTGCCCTGGTCGACCGGGCGACCGCCGCAGGCTTCTCGGCCATGCGCCTGGACACCGGCCGGCTCAACACGGAGGCCGTGGCGCTGTACGAGAGCCTGGGCTTCCGCGAGCGGGGCGCCTACCGGGACTACCCCGATCACGTCGTGGAACACCTGCGGTTCTTCGAACGGCCGCTGACGACGCCACCGACCGACGTCTCCTGAGCTACCCGGGCAGGGACGTGCCCGCGTAGTGCACGACGAGCCGGTCACGTCCGTCCGACTTCGCCTGGTACAGGGCCGCGTCCGCCCGCTCGAAGGCACGTTGCAGCGGCTCGTATGGCATCGCAGCGGACACGCCCACCGACACGGTCGCCGGGGACGGGGTGGCCGCACGCATGCGCTCGAGCGCCGAGGCGGCCTCGTCGACGGTCATCCCGGTGAACAGGACTGCGAACTCCTCGCCCCCGTACCGTGCGAGGAATGCGGAGTCCGGGAGAGCCGCCCGCCAGGCGACGGCGCAGGCAGCGAGCAGGTCGTCGCCGGCCGAGTGGCCGAACTCGTCGTTGAACTCCTTGAACCCGTCGAGGTCGCCGACGGCGACGACCACGCGTCCGCCATCGCTCGACACGAGGGCTGCTGCACGGGTCAGGGTGAAGTCCCACGACCGGCGGTTCGGCAGGCCCGTGAGCACGTCCGTGCGGGCGAGGGCGTCGAGACGGGACTCCTGTGCCCGGACGGTCCGCAGCAGGAGCAGGACCCGACCCAGGAGCAGGACGTTGATGACGACCGTGACGCTCGCGATGAGGGCCATGTCCGGGTGGTCGCCGTTTCGCGCCTGGAACACCAGGATGACCGGGCCGACCAGCGTTCCCACGCCCAGCGCGAGCAGTCGCGCGGGCGTGATCATCGCCGCGCCATGCCGCAGCGGCTGCGCGACCGTGCGCGCGCCGGGAGCCACCACCGCGAAGGCGATCAACGCGGTCGACGCGGCGAATGCGGCGTCCACCCACGTCGGGATCTCGTCGAGGTTGGCGGCCACGGCGAGCGCGTTGTAGACGAGGTCAGCAAGCAGGCTGGCGCCCACGCCCGCGGTGAGCAGCACCAATGCGGGAGTCGGACGCCCGCCGGCGAACATGATCCGGGCGAGGAGCGCGAGCATGAGCAGGTCGAGTGCGGGGTAGAGAGCCGCCACGACGGACGCCGGGTCGGACGCAGCCGCCGCGAGCGGGACGAACACGATCGGCGCGCCGATCAGGAAGGCCGCAGCCGTTGCGACCGCCGTGTCGATCCAGGCCGCGACATCCCACACCTGCTGGCGCCGGGCGATGATGACGACGAGCGCGGCAGCCTGGGGCAGGTAGGCGGCGAAGTACAAGATGTCCGGCCAGGACGGGAACGGCTCGACGCCAAAGTGGTACTGCATCACGTCGTAGACGACGTCTCCGACCGTGACCAGGGCCAGGTTCGCGGCCAGCAGTCCCCACACCACCCGGCTCGGTGACGGCATCCACTCGGCGACAGTGGCGACGACGATCGTCGCCATGATCTCGATGCCGAGCGAGAACGCGACCGACGCCGGCGAGCCGGACGGCAGCACGATGATGAACCCGAGCGCGACGGCAACGGCGAAGACCGCCAGGCTCCCCACGGTCCCCGCCCACGGTCGGGCGACGTCGCCTGCGTTCACGCGCGAACGGTAGCCAACCGAGGGGCCCTCACGACGGGCCGCCGCCACGCAGGAGCCTGCCCACCGACAGGAGGACGGCGATCAGCCCGCTGATCATCACGGCGGCCAGCACCACACGGATGAGGGTGCCCTGCCCCGAGAGGTCTCCGTACGGGAACGGGTAGAGCACCAGGAGCCGGAAGGCGATCCAGACGGCGAGACCGCCGACGACGATGCCCGCCAGCACCCGCAGACCCGGCGAGTCGACGAACACCAGGATGACGCTCGAGACGAATGCCACGCCCAAGGCCGCATTGATCCACGGGATCACCGGCGCCGCGTCGGCGGTGACGATTCCGAGCTCCGCCCAGCCCGGCGAGCGGTTGATGACGTAGAGCAGCACCCCGGTCACCACGGCGATGACCAGGGACGTCGCGCGGCTTCCGGAGGCGCGAGTGCTCGCCACGGCCCCAGGGTAGAGCGAACATGCGCATCCGTGGGAACCCGGAAGCGCCGGGACGCGTCTTTCGCATCACCTCGGATGGGTGACTTGCGCCGTGATCCCGACGCGACGTCGACTAGCCTCGCCCTGCGACCGCCGGCCGCTGCCGGCAGAGGTCATGCGCAACGGGAGGCCAGGTGACCACGGACTCCGAACGCCGCATGTCCGCCGAGCGCCCCTCGCGGACCCTGTCGATCACGCGCCCGCGCCTGGTCGACCTCCTGGCCGAGTCCGACGGCCCGCTCACCTTCGTCTCCGCGCCCGCCGGTTCGGGCAAGAGCGTCCTGCTGCGCCAGTGGTCCGACTCCGACACCCGGACCCATGTCGCCATCCGTCTCCAGCCGTGGTCGAACAGCCCGGCGGCACTCACCGAGCTGCTGATCGCCGGACTCGACCCGCTCGGCACGGACCTGGACGAGGTCCGCACGGTCGCGACCGGCGACGAACCCCGTTTCTCCGCGACGCTGCTGCCTGCGCTCGCCGCCGCCGCCGCGTCCCGCGACGCCCCGTACGTGCTGATCGTCGACGACTGCCACCTGCTCACCGACGACCGGTGCCAGCGCATCCTCGAGGTGGTGGCGGACGCGATCCCCGCGGCGTCGCGGCTGGTCCTCGCCAGCCGGACCGCCGCCCCGCCGTGGCTGGCACGCGCTCGGACGAACGGCGATCTCGTCGAGGTCAGCAGCAGCGACCTCGCGTTCCGCCCGGACGAGGCGGCGGAGATCCTGGCGCTGCACGGCGTCCCGACGGACCCCGAGCTCGTGGACCGGGTGCTCGCCGTCACGGAAGGCTGGCCCGTCGGCGTCTACCTGGTCGCCCTCCTGCTGTCGGGGGTCGGATCCACTCCCGACGCGGTGTCCCGGCTCTCGGCCTCGATCGGTCGCGGTCGGCCGATCCGCGAGTACCTGCACTCGCAGGTCCTGGACCGGCTGGATGCGGACGCCCGCGCCTTCCTGAGGCAGACGTCGATCCTCGACGTCGTCGTCCCCGCCCTGAGCGACCGGATGCTGGGACGTCACGACTCCCTGTCCGTCCTACGGCGGCTCGCCCGCTCGGTCCAGCTGGTCGTGTCGCTCGACGACACGGACGACACGTTCCGCTATCACCACCTGCTCCAGGACGTGCTGCGGGACGAGCTGACCGAGGTCGAGCCAGAGACCGTCTCGGGCCTCCACGCGTCCGCCGCGCAGTGGTACGGCGAGAACGACGAGCTCGACCTGTCGGTGCGGCATGCCGTCCTGTCCGGCGATGTCCCGTTCGCCGCGACGGTGATCACCCACAACCTCGGCAAGGTCATCGGAGTCGGGACTCCCGACCGGCTCGCCGAGTGGCTGCGGCCATTGGACGACCGCGTTCTCGCCGGTGACCCGTTGCTGGCGGTGTCGCGGTGCTGGCTGGCGATCCAACGCGGCGACGACGCGGACGTGGCCGTCTGGCTGCGTCGCGCCGAGGCCCTGTGCCCCCGATGGCCCGAGCGCATCGGGGAGGTGGACGCCGCGGGCGCGGTCGCGGTGACCGCGCTCATCGCCGGCACCGTGCCGTTGGCACGTGCCGGCAGGATCGCCGATCGAATGGCGGAGGCGCTTCCGCCGGAGCTTCCCTACGTCTCGACGGCGCACGTCCTCGGCTTCATGGCCGAGGACCTGGTGGGCATCGACGCCGGTGCGCGCGACCGCCACGCGGAGGCGGCGATCGCGGTCTCGACGGCGTTCCCCCTGCCATCGGTCACCGCGAACGCGCTCAGCTGGCAGGCCCTCGGTCTGATCCTCGACGGCAACCTCGCCGACGCGCGGCCGCTGCAGGAGCGGGCCAACGAGATCGTCGGCGAGGCTCGGCTGGACCGCCTGGCCACGTCGGGCGTGACGATGTCCGTGAACGCCCTCTACCTCGCACTGTCCAACCGCGTGCCCGAAGCCGAGGAGGCACTCGGCGCCGCACGTCGGCAGTTCCTGAGGATGCGGGGGTTCCTGCGCTGGTTCCGCACTGTCGGTCCCCTTCTGCACGCCGCCACGATGGCTCGGCTCGGAGACCCGGGAGCGGCCCGTCGCGTGCTGTCGGAAACCCCGGGGCTAAGCACCGGTGAGCTCGCCACGTCGCGACGGGTTCGGCAGCTCGTCAC
Organism: Actinomycetales bacterium; assembly: GCA_017849335.1. Taxonomy (GTDB): domain Bacteria; phylum Actinomycetota; class Actinomycetes; order S36-B12; family S36-B12; genus UBA10649. The sequence continues at coordinate 5,062 of JAFIHP010000196.1, forward strand.
TCTCGTCGAGGCGTCGATCGGGGCGAACTCGACCCTCGCTGCGCCCGGACGGGCGACCTTGACGGACGCCGAGCTGAGAGTCATGCAGTACCTGCCCAGCCACCTGTCGCTTCCGCAGGTCGCCGAGCGACTCTTCCTCTCCACCAACACGGTCAAGACGCACGTGCAGGCGATCTACCGCAAGCTCGGGGTGACGTCGCGGGACGAGGCGGTGGTCGCGGCGCGTGCACTCGGGCTCATCAAGAGCGTCCCGGATCTCGGTGCCAGCCAGCCGGTTCACCTCGTTCGGGTGGACCATCCCCGGCCACCCGCGCTGCGCCGCCCGCGCTGATAATCTCCCAGTGACCGGGGTGTGCCCGGTCCTCGAACCCCCGGAGCGCCACATGCCCCTCGGTCCCGTCGATGTCTACGTCATCGGCTTCCCCGGCATCAAGTTCACCGGCCAGATCGTCCCGGCGATCATGGACCTGGTCCAGGCCGGCACCATCCGCGTGCTCGATGTCCTGTTCGTCCTGAAGGACGCCGACGGCGTCGTGACCTCCCTGTCGATCGAGGACCTCGACCCCGATCTCGGACCGGCCTTCGTCGAGATCGAGGTGTCCGACCACGGTGTCCTGAACGTGGAGGACGCCGAGGAGATCAGCGAGGACCTCGCGCCGAACAGCTCGGCCCTGCTCATCGCCTACGAGAACACCTGGATGGAGCCCCTCGTCGCCGCGTTCGCGAGCGCCGATGCGGTCGTCATCGACCAGATCCGCATCCCGGCCGACGTCGTCGCTGCCGCGCTCACTGCCTGATTCGACTCACCTCGCAGAAAGGAACCACCATGGGACTGCTCCGTATGGCTGCCCGCACCGCTGTCGTCGCCGGCACCGCCACCGCGGTGTCCAGCCGCGTCGCCTACCGCCAGGCCGACAAGCACGCCGAGAAGCAGGCTGAGGCCCAGCAGGCCGCGGCTGCACAGCAGACGGCGGCCGCCCCCGCGGCGGCTCCGGCGCCCGTCGAGGCCGCGCCGGCCGAGGACGACCAGATGGCCAAGCTCCAGCAGCTGGCCGACCTGCACAGCAAGGGCGTCCTGTCCGACGAGGAGTTCGCCGCGGCGAAGGCCAAGGTCCTCGGGATCTGAATCGCCGGCACGCATGGCCGATCCGTACGCACGGCTGGCAGGGGTCTACGACGAGTTCGTCGTAGACCCCTGCTTCTCGTCGTGGGCCGACTTCGTCGAGCGGACGTGGTCCGCCGACGCGGACGGGGTGCACCGCGTGCTCGACGTCTGCTGCGGGACCGGGCTGATGACCGCCGAGCTCCGCTCGCGCGGGTACGACGTGAGCGGACTCGACGCCTCCCCCGCCATGCTCGCCGAGGCGACCGTCCGGCTCGGCTCGGAAGTCCCGCTCGTCGAGGTCACGCTGCCGGACCTGACCGACGCGCGTGAGCTGGCCGGACCGTTCGACGCGATGGTGTCGACGTTCGACGGCCTCAACTACCTCGACCGATCCGCGCTCGAACTGACGTTGCGCCACCTGGCCGAGCGGCTGCGCCCCGGCGGCTGGCTCGTCTTCGACGTTCACGCCGAGGCGATCCTCGCGCTCGTCCGCGACAACCCCGTGGTGCTGGGCGATCGCGACGACGTCCGATGGGCGCGCACGTATGTCGTCGA
>JAFIHP010000197.1 GCA_017849335.1 Actinomycetales bacterium
GTTGAGGAGGTCGAGGTCGAAGTAGGCGAGGCACGCCGCAGCAGCGGCGCCGTCTGCCGACGCGCTCGTCGACGAGGACGGACTGCCGGAGTCGGTCGGAGACGAGCTCATCGACGACGCACTGCTCGAGCTCGGGCTCGACGACGACGCATCATCGCCGGACGAGCAGGCGGCCAGCGCAAGCGTGGCTGCGGCGAGCGTGGTGACGACGAGCATGCCGCGCGTTCCCGGCTTGTGCATGGTGACAACCTTCCCGCCGCTCGCGCTCGCGAGCCGGCTGCTGGGTCAACTATCCCCCGAACTGGGCGTCGAGGGCGAACGAATCACCGTGTCGTGCTCAGGCTCACCCTAGGCTCGGACACGATTCGGTCAGGTTTCGGGCGAGGGCAGGGGGCGCGTCGTGGCACGTCGCGTCACCGTCCGGCCGCGGATGTCGGTCGTGGCGGTCATCGTCTTTGCGGTCGCGTCCCTGACGGCGTGCGGCTCGTCGGGAGGAACGCTGAGGTCCGCCGACGTCGAGAAGGCGCTCGTCGACGGTTTCCAGGCCCAGGTCGGCGGCTCGTTCACCGCGGACTGTCCGGGACAGGTCCCGGCGCAGCAGGGCTTCACCTTCACCTGCACGGTGACCGACACCCAGGCGGGGGCGACGGTGCAGGTCGATGTCGTCGAGGACGATGCCGACGGTGCGTTCACCTGGCGCGCGACCGCGGTCTCCGGCAGCGGTGCGTCCTCGCCGTCGGCGTCGGCCCAGACGTCCCCGAGCTGATCCACATCCCCGGCACCGCGTCGCGGTCTCTCAGGTGGGGCTCAGGTACCGCGCCCGCCGGTGCCCGTGGTACCGACAGGACGCCAACGCCATGTACCCTCAGGGGGTCCGTCAGGGATACGTGAGGTGAACATCATGCTGCGTCTGGTCGGCTACATCGATGCCGGTTCTGGCTCGTACCTGCTGGCCGCCATCGCCAGTGGCGCGGCCGGCACCTGGTTCTACGTCCGCTCCAAGTTCGCCAAGCTGCGCGGGCGGGGGCTGCCGCCCGATCCGGTCGCCGAGCCCGAGTCCGCCACGCGCGACGCCTGATCGGGACGTGAGCGCTCCCGGTTCGGCCAGCTTTCGCGACCCCGAGAACGCTGCCTTCGCTTTCGACGGTTCCTGGTTCCGCATCGCTGCTCCCTCCTCCGCCGCTGCGCTGAGGGCACTTCGCGCGAGCACGATCTACGGGTCGCTCACGGCCGAAGGCTCCCTGGTCAGCTTCAACGAGGTCGACGATCCCGAGCGACGTGACCGGATCGTGGCGGCCTACGAGCAGTCGGGCGGACGTCCCCCGGCGGCGGGTGTCGCGGTGTTCGAGGTCGAGTCGGTCGATGTCGTCACCTACCCGTGGGAGTGGCCCAACAGCCTGCTCGAGTCGGCGGCGCAGCTCACGCTGGACCTCCGGATGCGGCTGCTGAGCGTCGGACTCGACCTGAAGGACGCCTCCGCGTTCAACGTCCAGTTCCGCGGGCTGAAGCCGGTGTTCATCGACCTCGGCTCGATCGAGGCCTGGCGACCGAACCCGTCGTGGAACGCGGCCCGGCAGTTCATCGAGCACTTCGTCAACCCGTTGGCCGTCGGGGCCGGCGACAAGGTGACGGCCGCCGACGCGTGGACGCTCAGCCGCCATCGAGGACTACGGTCCGAGGCCGCCCGCCAGCTGATGCCCAAGCGGCAGCGGCGCAGTCTGTCGCTGACGCTGCTCCAGGCGACGACCCGCCCGGTGGAGAAGAACGCCCCGAGCGAGGCGAAGTTCGCCGACGAGGCGCGCGCCAACGCCGACCTCGCGCGCAAGGCGACCTTGTCGCTGACGCACCGGCTGGGCAAGCAGATCGGGCGGCTGCACGTCGACGCGCACGAGACCACCTGGGTCGACTACGGCACCCGATCGCATTACGGGAGCGACGACCTGGACCGCAAGTCGGCCTTCGCGACCGACTTCGTGACCGCCGAGCCCGGGCGTGGAGACCTCGTGCTGGACGTCGGGGGCAACGACGGCTTCACGGCTGCGCATCTGGTCCGCCACGCCGGGGCGCGTGTCATCGTCATGGACGCCGACGCGGGAGCGCTGGACGTCCTGCATGCCGGGGTGGCCGGCGTTCCCGAGCTCGCGTCGCGGATCACCCCGGTGCTCGGCGACGTCACGAACCTGACGCCCGCGAGCGGCCTGCTCGATCGGGAGTTCGCGGCGTTCGTCGCCCGCGTGCGGCCGACGGCCGTCGTGTGCCAGGCGGTCCTCCACCATGTCGTGATCACCCAGGGCACTCCGATGCCGTGGGCCGTCGACGCGCTCGCGGTGTTCGGCGCCCCGCTCCAGATCGAGTTCGCCACCGAGGATGACGAGAAGTCGCGGCTGCTGATCTCCCAGATCCCTAACTGGCAGGGCGACTACTCGACGCAGTCGCTCCTCGACGCCCTGCAGCGCCGCTACGCCAAGGTCGAGGTGAGGGGAACCACGTCGCCGACCCGCGTCGTCGTAGACGCGTGGGAACTGCGGGTATGACGGACCTGGGGCGACGTATCGGCCAACGGACGAACCTCAGCCCCGCGAACAACGCCTCCTGGCTGCTCGCCGTCGCGATCCTCGCGATCGTCATCCCGGCGAACGACAAGATCGCCTCGAACCTGGTCTTCTTCGCCGCGCACGACGTGTCGCCGGTCGCGTGGGCGGTGGTGCTGGTCGTCGGGCTGGTGGTCTTCTGGGCGGTGCTGGCCGGCGTCCTGTGGCTTATGCGTCGGTTCCTGCCGGCACGCGCCTACGACGTCGTCGCGTCGCTGCTGATGCTGGTCGTGGCCTGGTTCTTCATCGGGAACGTGCTGGCGGTGACGTTGCTTGCGTCGTCGCCCGGGCTGGGTGCGTTGCTGGGGCTGGTAGCCGCGGCGGCGCTGACGCTGCTCGCGCGCCGGTTCGCGATGGGCTCGATCCTCGTCGTGTTCGCCGGAGTCGCTGCGGCGGTGCCGTTGGTAGCCACGCTGTGGAACGGGGCGCAGGCTCCCGCGCCGAACGCGTACGCGTTCGACGCAGCGACGAACCGGCCCAACGTCGTCTGGGTCATCTCGGACGAGCTCTCGTACCCGGCGGCGTTCGCCGAGGACGGCACGCCGCGCCCGGGCCTGACGAACCTAGCGGCGCTCGCGAAGGACTCGACGGTCTACACGCACGCGTACACCGCCGCCAACTTCACCGACTACGCCGTCCCCGCGATGCTCAACGGAGACGTCGACCTCTCGACGATGAGCGATGCCGACATCCAGCGGATGCGGTCGAGCCTGGGCGTGATCCCCGGTCTGGCGTCGAAGTACTCCGTCGTGATGGAGTCGCCGGTCTTCTCCTACGACTGCCAGGACGCCTCGTGCGCGAGCGTCGGAGTCGGCGGCGCCTCCGTGATCGGGAAGTACTGGAGCTTCGTCAAGGACACGGCCGCGATCGCGGGCAAGACGGCGCTGGCGGCTCCGTTCTCCGGGGCCTTCCCCGCGGTCGACGGCAAGTGGAGCAACTTCTGGGACGGTGGCGAGGAGTTCGGCAACGACCCGGAAGGCGAGACCGTCGGCAACGTGATCTCCGGCATCGACCAGGTCACGAAGGCCAACGCGGACGCACCGTTCCTGGCGTTCTGGCACACGATCCGGACGCATGCCCCGTGGGTGCTCGACCCCGAGGGCAACCAGATCTACCCGGCTCGGGTGCCCGTGGTCGATGGTGCCCACATGATCGGCGAGGAGGCCGACGAGACCTACACGTCCGACGATCTCAAGAAGCTCGAGCGGCGACTGTGGCATTACTCCGTGGCGGACTTTGACCGACAGCTGGGCGAGCTCATCGATCACCTGAAGGCCACTGGTCAGTACGACAACACGATGATCGTGGTGACCGCCGACCACGGCGCCGCGATGACGGACACCGCGGATCGCCGCGTCGGCGACGACGAGGAGCAGCGCTGGTCGGAGATCGCGCACGTCCCGCTCGTTATCAAGGCGCCGGGGCAGGCCACGGGTGCGGTGAACACCGACGTGCACGCCTCCGGCCAGATCGCCGCGACGGTCCTCGCTGCGGCCGGTGCCACGCCGGGCGGCGACGCGTCGTTCGCGCCGGACCTGTCGCAGGCGATGCCCGGTGGGCCGGTCTTCACGAACGTGAAGGACGGCGCGATGACCGGGTGGCACTACCCGGATGGGTTCGTCGA
>JAFIHP010000198.1 GCA_017849335.1 Actinomycetales bacterium
CGTCAAGATCAGCTCCGCGCCGTACCCCCGCAGCAACGCCCGACGCTCCAAGCTCATCGTCTCCGGCATCGTCAGCACGATCTTGATCCCCCGCGCCGCGCACACCATCGCCAACGCGATCCCGGTGTTCCCGCTGGTCGGCTCGACCACCACCGTGTCCGGCCCGATCAGACCCGCCTCCTGCGCGGCGTCGATCATCGCCACCCCGATCCGGTCCTTGACCGAATGCGCCGGGTTGAAGAACTCCAGCTTCGCGACCACCTGCGCCCCCGCACCATCGGTGATGTTCCGCACCCGAACCAACGGGGTATTCCCAACCAACTCTGTCACGTCGTTAGCAATACGCATGTGGTTGATCCTTCCACTAGTGCCGGCCATCCGCCAGATCCGGGGTCGAGCAGACTGTCCGTCGTGAGCGAACAGGCAGCGGTTGCCGCGATGTCCCAGGCGGGCCTCGACGCGCGCATCGTGCGCCTCGGCCCCGTCCGAAGTCTGGCGGACGCCGCCGCCGCGCTCGACCTCGACGCCCGTGACGTGGTCAAGACACTGGTCGTCCGCCGCGGCGACGACGACTTCCTGTTCGTGCTCGTCCCGGGCGATCGGACGATCAGCTGGCCGAAGCTGCGGGCTCTTCTCGGCGTGAGCCGCCTGTCGATGCCCGACGCCTCCGGGGCCAAGGACGCGACCGGCTACGAGCGGGGCACGATCACGCCGTTCGGGTCCAGCCGCGCGTGGCCGGTCGTGGCCGATGGCAGGCTCGTCGGACGGACCGTCTCCCTCGGGGCCGGCGAGCACGGATTGGCCGCCGTCGTCGACGCCGACGCCGCCATCGCGGCGCTGCGGGCTCAGGTCGCCGACGTCACCGACCCGCAGGTCACCGTTCCGCAGTAGGCCCCGGCTCGGCCCCGCCGACCTCCGGCTCGGTGCTCACCGTCTCGTAGGCGCGTGGGTCCTCCCGGGGCTCGACGTGCGTGTGCACGACGGTCCCGGGCAGGGCGCGATGGATCGACTGCTCCACGTCCTCCGCCAGGTCGTGGGACCGCGCGACCGTCCAGGCCCCCGGGACCAGCACATGGACCGAGACGAACCGCTCCCGGCCGGCCTCGCGCGTGCGCAGCTCGTGGAAGGCGATGGCCGGGTCCTGACGACCGACAGCGGCGAGCACCTCGCGGACGGCTGCCTCGTCCGCCGGGGGCAGGGCATGGTCCATGAGCCCGCGGCCGGCCTCGCGCACCAGCCGCCAGCCGACCCAAACGATGTTCACCGCAACGGCCAGGGCGACCACGGAGTCCAGCGGGTCCCAGCCCGTCACCAGCACCAGGCCGACGCCGACGACGACACCGACCGACGTCCACACGTCGGTGAGCAGGTGCTTGCCGTCGGCCACCAGCGTCCACGACCGATGGCGCCTCCCCGCGCGCACGATCATCAGCCCCACGACCAGGTTCACCCCGGCGGCCACCAGCGTGATCACCAGGCCGATGCCCAGGCTCTCCAGCGGCTCCGGATGGACCAGGCGATCGACCGCCGAGACGATGATCACCCCGGCCGCGACGACGATCATCACGCCCTCGGCACCGGCCGACAGGTACTCGACCTTGCCGTGCCCGAAGGGATGGTTGGCGTCGGCCGGCCTCGACGCGACACGCAGCGCGATGAGGGCCAGGACGGCGGCCACCAGGTTGACGCTGGACTCCAGCGCGTCCGAGAGCAACCCGACCGAGCCGGTGACGAGGTATGCCGCGCTCTTGAGGCCGATCGTGAGGAGTGCGGCCGCGATGGACAGCCACGCCCAGCGGCTCAGGTCGCGGGTGGTGGTCACGCGGGTGGGCTAGCCGACGACGCGACCGGCCGCGCTGTAGCGGGAGCCGTACCACGGACCCTTGTAGTCGATGATCTCGACGCCGTCGCTCGGGTTCGAGGCGCTGACCATCTTGCCGTTGCCGATGTACATGGCGACGTGGTGCGCGCCACTGCCGAAGTAGAACACCAGGTCGCCCGGCTGCAGCTCGGAGTCGGGGATGCGGCGGACCTGGGAGAACTGCGAGTACGAGTAGTGCGACAGCGACACGCCCGCCTGCCGCCACGCGGCCATCGTCAGGCCCGAGCAGTCGAAGGAGTTGGGGCCGGCTGCCGCCGCCACGTAGCTCTTGCCCACCTGGGAGAGCGCGTACTGCACGGCGATCGCGGCGCGGCTGCCGCCGGTGTACCCCCCGCCGCCGGCCGTGCTGGAGTCCCCGCCCCCGCCACCGCTGCTCGACGACCCGCTGGAGCTGTTGGCGATCGCCTGGGACGCCGCCTGGGCCGCCGCGGCCGACTGCGCGCGCTGCTCGGCCTGCAGCTGGGCGAGGCGCTGGCGCTCGGCCTCCTGCAGGCTCGCGAGGACGGCCTGCGCGTCGGCCAGGTGCTTGTCGGCCTCCGCCTTCGCCGAGGCCATCTCGTCGCGGGCCTGCTGGGCGATCGCCTCCTGGTCGGACAGCTGCGCCTCGCTCTGGGCCAGCCGCAGCTGCGCGGTCTGCGTCCGGCGCATGTCGGCCGCCTGGCTCGCCGCGACCTGGTTCAGCGCCGCGGACTGGGCCAGGAAGTCGGCCGGGTCGTCCGCCATCAGCACCTGGATGGTCGTGTCGACTCCACCGGACATGTAGACGCCGCGTGCGAGGTCGTTGACCGAGGCCATCGCCTCGCTGAGGGCGTCCTTCTCCCGGTCGACCTTGTCCTGGATCGTGGACAGCTTGCCCCGGGTCGCCGCGAGCCGGTCCTGGGCGTTGTTGTACTTCTCGTTCGCCGAGGCAGCCTGCATCTGCAGGTCCTCGACCTGCGCCTGGACCTGCTTGATGTCGCGCGTGGGCATGGGGGCGGCGGAGCTGGAGGTCGTTCCGAGGCCGATGACGAAGAGCGTCACCACGGGGAGCACGATCAGGCTCCGACGTGTCGTGAACCGCACTCGTTCGCTCCTTGTCGTCGGGTGGCCCTCACGGGGCCGGCGGCAGGTCTCGATCCGCGCAATACGTTCCTGGCAGGGTACGTGACCGTTTCGTTATGAGGCAAATCAGTTCGCACATCGGCGTGGCTCGCCGATCAGGCGAACAGCCGCTCCCCCACGAAGCCGCCGGGACCGGCGGCCCCGGGCGGGATCGCGAACGCCGCGCTCGACAGGTACCGGACGTACTCGTTCATCCGGTCCGACCGCGACAGGCGCAGCTGCATCGGGACGAACTGCCGGGAGAGGTCACGCGCGTACCCGAGGAAGAACAGGCCCGCCTCCAGGCGGCCGAGGCCGTCGCTGCCGTCGGTGTAGTTGTACGCGCGGCGCAGGATGCGGTGCCCGTCGTTGGCCGAAGGGTGGGCCAGCGCCATGTGCGAGTCGGTCGGGATGAGGGGGGCGCCGTCGCGCCCGGTCGCGGCGAAGTCCGGGACCGTGTGCTCCGTGCCTCCCGAGAGCGGTGACCCTTCTCGCTTAGTCCGGCCGAACACGGCCTCCTGCTCGCGCAGCGAGGTGCGGTCCCAGGTCTCGATCGTCATGCGGATCTTCCGCACGGCGAGGTAGGACCCGCCGGTCATCCAGTCGGTTCCGTCCTCCGGCTGCACCCAGACGAAGTCGTCGAGTCCGGCCGCGTCGTCGCTGGTGATGTTGTTCGTGCCGTCCTTGAAGCCGAACAGGTTGCGGGGCGTGGAGTCCGCGCTGCTGGTGACCGAGCTGCGGCCGAAGCCCAGCTGCGACCAGCGCACCGCTGCGGTCCCGAACGCCTCCCGGGCGAAGGTCCGGACCGCGTGCACCGCCACCTGCGCCTCGTCCGCGCACGCCTGGACGAAGAGGTCCCCGCCGCAGATCGCCTCGTCGAGCGTGTCCCGCGGGAACGCCGGCAGCGGGCCGAATCCCGCCGGGAGGCGGTCGGCGAGACCGAACCGGTCGACGCCGTCGGACGTCCGGAACAGCGACGGACCCAGGCCGATCGTGATGGTCAGGCCGCTCGCCGGCAGGTCGAGCGCCTCACCGGTGTCGTCCGGCGGCGCGTCGTACGGACCGTTGACGGCGCCGTACAGGCCCACCGGGCTGCCGGCGGTCATCGCCGCGGCAGCCGCACTCCACGCCTGCAGCAGCCGGACGAGGTCGTCGCGGCTCGTCGTGGTCAGGTCGAAGGCGGCCGCGTGCAGGTGGTCCTGCATCGGCGTGACGATGCCCGCCTGGTGGGCGCCGTAGAAGTCGTACGTCCGCCCGGTCGCGACCGGCTCGTCCTCCGACTGCCGGGCGATCGCCGCGGCACCGACACCGACGGCCGCGACCGAGGCGGCGCCGACGCCGATGCCGGTCAGCAGGGCGCGGCGGGAGACCGCTGTCACGACGACGCGGGCGACGCGACCGCCGAACCCCCGCCCGCGGCCTGGAGGGCCGTCGCGGTCAGCGTCGACAGCGGCTCGCTGAGCGCGTCGACCGCCGCCGCCAGCTCCTTGATCTGGTCCGCGCTCAACGCGTCGAAGTACACGAACCCGTCACCGTCGCGGAGCTTGTCGAGCAGCGACTGGACCGCGGCGAAGCGCGTGTCCAGCGTGGTCGCGAGCTCCGGATCGACCCGCTGGACGACCGGCGCCAGGCCGGCGTACATGACCTTGGCGCCCTCGAGGTTGGCCTGGAAGTCCCACAGGTCGGTGTGGGACCACGTCTCCTCCTCGCCCGTGATCTTGCCGGTGGCGACCTCGTCGAGCAGCTCCTTGGCGCCGTTGCCGAGCTGGTCGACGCGGAAGGTGAGGTCGGCCGTGCGATCAGCGAGGGTCTGCGTGTCGGCCACGAGCTTGTCGGCGACCGTCGTGCGCTCCGCGGGCGTCAGCGCCGTGTAGCCGCTCGCCGGTGGCCACAGGTCCTTCTCGATCCGGTGCCAGCCCGTCCAGTCCTGGCCCTCCTCGAGGTCGGCCTCCCGGGCGTCCAGGATCGGGTCGAGGTCGCCGAACGACTCCGCGACGGGTTCGATGCGCTCCCAGTGCATGCGCACCGGGGCGTACAGCGCCTTCGCCTTCGCGTCGTCCCCGGCGATGTAGGCCGCGGCGAACTCCTTGGTGCCTGCCAGCAGCTGCCCGACCTGGTCGTCCACGTAGGCCTTGTAGTTCGCGACGGCGGTCGCGATCAGCTCGCCGGTCGGACCCGTCGGCGTCAGGTCCGCTCCGGAGTCGTTCACCGTGAACGTGGACCGGATGCCGTCGCCGGTCATGCCCGGCTTGCAGGCCAGCGTGTAGGTGCCGGGAGCGGCCTGGACCACCAGGTCGCGCGAGATGCCCGGCCCGATGTTCTCCACCTCGCCGA
>JAFIHP010000199.1 GCA_017849335.1 Actinomycetales bacterium
CGCGGTGCTCGACCGTGGGGGCGTCGTCGACTTCTTCGGGTCGACCGTGGACGTGCCGCAGCAGCGGCGGTTCGCGGACCTCGCGTCCGTCGAGGGGTACTGCGGGGGCGTGCGCGCGCGGCCCGCGGTGCGATCGGCCTACCCCGCCGCCGGACCGGTGCACGTGCGTGAGCGCGCCGGTCAGGCGCGTGCGCACTACGAGCCGGCGGCCGCGACCATCGCGATCCCGCTGCGCGAGCTGTGGGCCGGACGGGAGGCCGTCGTGCTGCACGAGTTGGCGCATCACCTGGTCTGCTCGTCGACGGCGCCGGGGTCGGCCCGCGTCTCGTGGCACGGCCGAGAGTTTCGCGCTGCCATGGACCTCCTCGTCCGGGAGATGCTCGGCGACGCGGCCGCGCTGCTGCTTCGGGCCGGGTACGACGCGGCCGGCGTGAGGGCACGCGGATGACGGCGACCCTCGACAAGATCGCCGCCCTGCTGGCGAAGGCGGAGCGTACGGAGATCGAGGCCGAGGCCGAGGCGTACCTGATGAAGGCGCAGGCCCTGGCGACGCTGGCGAGCGTGGACCTCGCGGTGGCCCGGGCCCGGACGGCGCGGCGCGAGGGACGGCACCAGCCGGTCGCGCGGACGACATCCATCGGGGAGAAGGGCCGACGCGCCAACCCGCACCTGATCGCGCTGTTCGTCGCGATCGCCTACGCGAACGACGCGAAGGTCGATGTGGCGTCAAACTCGACCTACGTGATCGGGTACGGCCTGCCGGAGGACCTCGACGCCGTCGAGGCGATCTTCGCCTCGCTCGCGGTGCACATGGTCCACGCGGGTCAGCAGTTCGTCGCCACCCGCAGGTGGGAGGGAGAGCGGTACGCGGCGGTGGTGTCTGGACGTCGCGTGACGCGCGCCCACACCGCCCAGACCGCCCGCGCCGGCTTCTACCGCGCCTACGTCGCACGGATCGGCGAGCGGCTTGCGCAGGCTCGTCGGGAGGCCGTCGCGCAGGCCGACGCGCCCGCCGTCGCGGCGGCGGGCGGCGCGGAGCTCGTCCTGGCCCGCAAGGCTGCGCAGGTCGACGACTTCCACCGTCGGACGTCCTCCGCCCGCGGCTCGTGGGGCGGCTACAGCGGCGGCGTCCGGGCAGCCTCCGGTTCGGCGGCGCACGCCGGGCGGCAGGCGGCCTCGACCGCGCGTCTGACCGCGTCCAAGAGTCTGCCGGGGTCTCCCACGCCCATCCGCTGACGTGCCAGGATCAGGCGTGGCCGATCCGATCGTGACTGTCGAGGACGTCCGCCGTGCGGCGGTGGTGCTGGAGCCGGTCATCCGTCGGCTGCCGCTGGCCGGGGCGCAGTGGCTGGAGCGCCTCGTCGGGGGCGAGGTCCGCCTGGTCACGGAGAACTTGCAGCGGGCGGGGTCGTTCAAGATCCGCGGCGCCTACAACCGCATCGCCGGGCTCTCCGAAGACGAGCGTGCGCAGGGGGTCGTCGCGGCGAGCGCCGGCAACCACGCCCAGGGCGTGGCGGTCGCCGCGCAGCTCCTCGGCGTCCCGGCGACGGTGTTCATGCCCGACGGCGCGACGATCCCCAAGGTGCAGGCGACCCGCGGGTACGGGGCCGACGTGCGGTTCCACGGGAAGTCCGTCGACGAGGCGCTGGCCGCCGCCGAGGACTTCGCCCGGTCGACCGGAGCAGTGCTCATCCACCCCTTCGACAACGCCGACATCGTCGCTGGCCAGGGCACGGTCGGGCTGGAGCTCGTCGACGCGATGCCGGAGGTCCGGACGGTGGTCGTCCCCGCGGGAGGCGGTGGCCTGCTGGCCGGCGTCGCGGTGGCGGTCAAGGCGCACGACCCGTCGATCCGTGTCATCGGCGTGCAGGCGGAGCAGGTCGCGGCGTACCCGCCGTCGCTCGCAGCGGGAACCCCGACCGCCCTGCCCTGGATGCCGACGATGGCCGACGGCATCGCCGTGGGACGCCCGGGAGACATCCCCTTCGCGATCGTCCAGGAGCTCGTCGACGAGGTGCGCACGGTCACCGAGGACGAGGTCTCCCGCGCGGTCCTCCTGCTGCTCGAGCGGGCGAAGCTCGTCGTGGAGCCGGCGGGCGCGGCCGCCGCCGCCGAGGTGCTCGCCCGGCCGGGCGGGGTCGAGCCGCCGGTCGCCGTGGTGCTCTCCGGGGGAAACGTCGACTCGCTGGTGCTCCTGCGGATCATCCGCCACGGTCTCGCTGTCGCCGGTCGCTACCTGACGATCGTGGTGCGCATGCCGGACCGTCCCGGATCGCTTGCCCGGCTGCTGTCGGACGTGCAGTCGTTGCACGCCAACGTCGTCGACATCGAGCACCTGCGCGAGGACGCGGCGCTCGGTGTCGACGAGGTCGACATCGTCGTCCACGTCGAGGCTCGCGGTGCCGACCACTGCCGCACGCTGCTCGAGGAGCTGGTGCGGCGCGGCTACACGCTGCGGGAGCTCTAGCGGCCAGAGCCCCAGTGGCCGCGGTGGATGACGTCGTCGGCCGCGCGGCGGCGTGCGTCGACGGCGGCGGACTGCGGCGGCGCGTCGGGGGCGCGGTGGCCGACCGTGATGGCGCCGATCGGCGCGTACTCGTCCGGGATGCCGAACTCCGAGCGGAAGAGGGGAAGGTGCTCGGGCATGATCCCGAAGAAGCACGCTCCGAGTCCCTCGTCGACGGCGGTCAGCAGCATGAGCAGGGACGCCATCCCGGTGTCGATGAACCAGTACGGCGCGGGCCACCGTGCTTCGGCCCGGTCCTCCCAGCCCTTGTCGGGCTCCGCGTAGCGCTCGAGGTACGCCGAACGGTTGGCCAGCGGGACGACGACGAGCGGCGCGTCCTGCATCGTCGGCGTCTGCTCGACGCGGGTCGGGACGAACGGCCAGAAGCGGGCGCGGTCCACGGGATCGGTGAGCACGAGGAACGCCCACCCCTGGGAGAAACCGGCCGAGGGCGCGCGCAGGGCGTTGGCGAGCACGCGCTCGACGACCTCGGGATCGAGCGGCTCGTCGGTGTAGTGGCGGATCATGCGTCGGCGGCGGACGACCTCGGAGAACTCCATCTCCGGATCCTGTCACCGACCGCTGGCGCCGCCGGTGCCGGTCGCGGACCGCACGATGGCCCGGACCACGTCCTCGACGTCGTCGTCGATCGAGCCGACCCAGGGGGCGTCGGGCTTGTGCAGGTGCAGGGAGATGACGCCGTGCACCGCCGACCACAGGAGGAGGGCGCGTCGGCGAGCGTCGGCCGATTCGACGTCCAGGTCGGCGATGAGGTCGGTGAGGAGGTCGAGGAGGTCGATCCCCGGTCCGTCCTCCGGGCTGCTGAGGTCCGGGGACTCGAACAGGACCTGGTAGGCCCCGGGCCGCTCCTGGGCCCATGCGGCCAGGGCCGCGCTGATCGCCAGGAGTCGCCGCTCGCCTGACGCGAACACGTCGTCAACGGCCCGCAGGTGCGCGCGCAGGTCGGCGAAGTGACCGGCGATCACCTGCCGCGCCAAGTCCTCGCCGGAGTCGAAGTGCAGGTAGACGGCGCTGGGGGTCACGCCGGCGGCCCGGGCGACCGCCCGCAGCGACGGGATCTCCACGCCGCGGGGGGCAGCCAGCATCTGCGTCGCGCACTGCAGCAGGTCGGCGCGGAGCCGCTCCCCGTCGCCGCGGGCGTTGACGCTGCGCGCCCGTGCGGCCGGGCTATCACTTGACAGGTGTTCACCCATGGCTGCACCCTACTCGCTTAACAGGTGTTCACCTATCAGGGAGGCGGCATGTACGACTACGTGGGGCTCACGGCTCTGGTCACCGGAGCCAGCTCCGGGATCGGCGAGCAGTTCGCGAAGGGCCTGGCTGCCCGCGGCGCCGCCGTCGTCCTGGTCGCCCGGCGGGCGGATCGACTCGAGCAGCTCGCCGCATCGATCCGTGCCGACCACGGCGTCCGGGCCGACGTCGTCGCGGAGGATCTGACCCGGCCCGACGCGACCGTCCGCCTGCTGGCCGCCCTCGGGGAGCGGGGAGTCACGGTCGACGTGCTGGTCAACAACGCGGGCTTCGCGACCCACGCCCCGCTGCTCGACGAGGACCGGCAGCGCGTCGACGACGAGGTCCGGCTCAACGTCGCGACCGTGGTCGAGCTCACCCATGCGCTGCTTCCCGGCATGGTCGAGCGCCGGCGGGGTGTCGTCGTGAACGTGGCCAGCACGGCGGCGTTCCAGCCGGTTCCCGGGATGGCGGTCTACGGCGCGACGAAGGCGTTCGTGCTGTCGTTCACCGAAGCCGTGGCGTACGAGGTGCGGGACACCGGTGTCCGTGTGCTCGCCCTGTGCCCCGGCGCGACGCAGACGGAGTTCTTCGACGTCGCCGGCGATGCCGCGAGCGTAGGCCGGCGCCAGACGGCGGTGCAGGTCGTCGACACCGCCCTGCGCGCCATCGCCGCGCGCCGGTCTCGGTCGACGGTCGTCTCCGGCGCGGCCAACCGCGTGGGCTCGTCGCTTCCGCGGTTCGTGCCCCGGCGGACCGCTACCGCGATCACGGCGCGACTGGTCGGGGCGAGCTGATGCGATTCCGGTCGGCGCCGACCGCGCTTGCCGACGCGGACCGCCTCGATCACCACCTCGTCACGCGGCTGCGCGTCGCCGCGACCCCGCAGAGGTGCTTCGACGTGCTCGCGACGGGTGAGAACCAGCAGGCGTGGGCCGACGGCTACGTGCGCACCGCCTGGCTCACCCCGGCGGGGCCGGCGTCCGTCCGCGACATCCACATGCGCTGGGTGACCGTGACGGAGCGGTTCTTGGCCTGGGAGCCGGGCCGCCGGTTCGCGTTCAGCGCCGACGCGATGAGCCTGCCGCTGGTCCGGCGGATGATCGAGGACATCGCCTTCGCGCCGGCCGCCGACGGGGGCACGGACCTGACCTGGTCGGTGCACGTGACGTTCCGCCCCTGGCTGCGTCCGGTCTCGACGATCCTCGTCGACCGCGTGTTCCGCGACATGTTCGCCGGGTTCGCCCGCGGTCTCGCGCAGCAGGCGGAACGCTGACGCAGGTCCTCAGCGCGCCGCGAGGCGCGCGTCGAGGCCCGACCACGTGGCCGACATCGAGCGCCGGGTCGCCGGGCCCCACAGCACGCGGTGGAGCAGCTCCAGCGGCCCGGTCGCGCGGTAGGTGAGCGTCAGGAGGGTGCCGCCGTCGGCCGGCTCGAGGTGATGCGACCAGCGCAGCTCGCCGCCGGGAAGCGTGGTGCTGGTGTCCCATCCGTGCGGCGGATCGACGCGGGCGATACGGAACGGCCCGCTGGGGCTTCCCGTTCGCCGTACGTGGCCCGTGGTGCCCGCGACGAACGGTCCGTCGAGGAGCACCTGACGCGTGCGGGGGTCCCACGCGGGCTGGCCGGTGAGGTCGCTCCATACCTCCCAGACCGCGTCGAGCGGAGCCGGTGCGAGGTGGGTCGCGACGAACTCGTACATGCGGGCCCTTCGCGTGTACGGGTGATCGGTCAGGTCGTGTAGGGCTCGACGGCGAGGATGTCGACCGTCATGACCTTGCCGTTCGCCAGCGTGTACGAGGCGGACTCGCCGACGCGCTTGCCGAGGACGGCAGCGCCGAGGGGGGACGTCGGGGAGTACACGTCGATCGACGCGACCGCCGCCTCCTCGCGCGAGCCGAGCAGGAAGCGCTCCTCGTCGCCGAAGGCCGGGAACCGCACGCTCACGACCTTCCCCGGGGCGACCTCGTCGGGCTCGGACTCGGGCGCACCGATCTTCGCGTGCTCCAGGAGCTGCTTGAGCTGACGGATGCGGGCCTCGTTCTTGCCCTGCTC
>JAFIHP010000025.1 GCA_017849335.1 Actinomycetales bacterium
CTACCTGCGGGTGTACCTCGCGCAGCTGCGCCGCAAGCTGGAGCCGGACCCGGCCCACCCGCGTCACCTCGTCACCGAGCCCGGCCTCGGGTACCGCCTCGACCCCTGACCGGGCCGTCGACGGGCCCGTCAGGGGTGGTCAGGGTGGTGTCGCGACTAGGCGGACGCCGCCTCGATGACGCGCTTCGCGACCGCGGCCGGAACGGGCGCGTAGCCCGCCTCGGCTCGCTCGAAGTCGCCGGTGCCGTGGGTGATGCTCCGGATGTCGATGGCGTACCGGCTGATCTCGGTCTCCGGCACGTCGGCGACGACCCGCGACCGGCCGTCGGCCAGGGACGTCGTTCCCTTGATCATCCCGCGGCGGGTCGAGACGTCCGCGATCACGGCGCCCACGTGCTCGTCCGGCACGTCCACGGTCAGCGTGATGACCGGTTCGAGCAGGCTGATCGTGGTCCGTGCGGCGGCGTCCTTGAGGGCCATCGCTCCGGCCGTCTGGAAGGCCATGTCGGACGAGTCGACCGTGTGGAACTTGCCGTCGACCAGGGTGACCTTGATGTCGACCACCGGATAGCCCGCGGCCACGCCCAGCGCCATCTGGTGTCGGATGCCCTTCTCGACCGACGGGATGAAGTTGCGGGGGACGGCACCCCCGACGATCTTGTCGACGAACTCGAACCCCGCACCCGGCGCGAGCGGCTCGACCATGATGTCGACGACGGCGTACTGACCGTGCCCGCCGGACTGCTTGACCAGCCGGCCGTTGCCGGTGGACGGAGCGGCGAACGTCTCGCGCATCGGCGCCCGCACCTCGATCGCGTCGACCGCCACGCCGTACCGCGTGCGGATGCGGTCGAGGACGAGGTCCGCATGCGCCTCGCCGAGCGTCCACAGCACGATCTGCCCGGTCTCCTCCGGATGGTCGATCCGCAGCGTCGGGTCCTCGGCGACGACGCGCGCCAGCGCCGTGCCGAGCTTGTCCTCGTCGCCGGCGCTGTGCGGCGTGATCGCGACCGGCAGCAGGGGTGCCGGCATCTGCCACGGCTCCATGAGCAGCGGGTGGTCGGCGGCCGACAGCGTGTCGCCGGTCTCCGCGCGGCCGAGCTTGCTGACGGCGACGATGCTGCCCGCGACGGCGGCGCTCACGTCCGAGTGCGCCGCTCCGACCATGCCGGTCAGGTGCCCGATCCGCTCGTCGAGGTCGTGGTCCTCGTGCCCGGTGCCGGGACGGAAGTGCCCGGACACGTGCACGAGGGTCTCCGGGCGCAGGGTCCCGGAGAAGACGCGGACGATCGAGACCTTCCCGACGTAGGGGTCGCTGGTCGTCTTGATCACCTCGGCCACGAGTGGTCCGTCGGCGTCCGCCGACAACGGCTCGGTCGGCGATCCGTCGATCCGGGTGACCACGGGGAGCTCGTGCTCGGCGGGCGACGGGAAACCACGCACGATGAGGTCCAAGATCAGCTCGGAGCCGACGTTGGCCGTCCGGATCGCATGGCCCATGACCGGGTGGAAATGCCCGCGTGCCACTGCCCGCTCGAGGTCAGCGGTCAGCTGGTCGACCTCGACGTGCTCGCCGCCGATGAAGCGATCCATCAGGTCCTCGTCCTCGGACTCGGTGACGACCCCCTCGATCAGCGACCCACGCTCGGTCTCGATCAGCTCGCGGTGCCGGTCCTCCGCCGCGGTGACGACGGCCTGTCCCGAGCTCCAGTCCCAGATCTGCTCGTCCAGCAGGTCGATGAACCCCGCCACGACTCCGTCGTCCCCGTGCACGGGAAGGAACAGCGGCAGCACGCCCCCGCCACCGGTGAACACCAGCTGGCACACCGCGACGGTCTCGTCGAAGTCCGCGCGCTCCTTGTCCAGGTTGGTGACGACCACGGCCCGCGGCATTCCGACGACCTCGCACTCGTCCCACAGGCGGGCGGTGGCCCCGTCCACCCCGTCGACGGACGACACCACGAACAAGGCGGCGTCCACCCCGCGCAGTCCCGCCCGCAGGTCGCCGGTGAAGTCGGCGTACCCGGGGGTGTCGACCAGGTTGATGACGACGACGCCCCCGGCGAACCTCGCGACCGACATGACCACCTGCCGCTTCCGGAGGGCGGCGACCGGCTCCCAGTCGCCCACCGCCGTGCCCTCGGTCACCGATCCCCGGCGGCCGATCGCGCCGGCAGCGTGCAGCAACGACTCCATCAGCGAGGTCTTGCCCGAACCGGCCGGCCCGACGAGCGCCACGTTGCGAATCCGGTCCGGGCTGGGTGCAGCGGGGGCGGGGACGGACTTCCTGTCGGATCGCTTGTCGGCCATGGCCGGACTCCTTCGTCGGTGCCGGCGACCGGAGTGCCGGACGTCTGGCTAGCCTGCCGCGCGCCGGGTGACCGTAGCAACCGGATCGGCCGACAGGGCCGCGTCCGCACTAGAGTCTCGAACGTGCTGAACAACGCCGGAGTGCGGTCCGCGATCCGCGGGGCGGTGGAGCCGGTGGCGCGGCTCCTCCTGCGCATCGGGATCACCCCGGACGCGGTCACCGTCGTCGGCACGATCGCCACGGCGGCCGTCGCCCTGGTCTGCCTGCCGCAGGGCTGGTTCGTCGCGGCCGTCGCGATCCTGGTGGTCCTGGCGATGAGCGACCTCCTCGACGGCACGATGGCGCGGCTGTCCGGCACCTCCGGGCCGTGGGGCAACTTCCTGGACGCGTCGCTCGACCGCCTCGCGGACGGCGCGATCTTCGGCGGACTGGTCCTGTACGGGGCGTTCCACGGCCAGCCGTGGCTGGCGGCGGGTGCCACGTTCGCCCTCGTCACCGGTCAGGTCACCTCCTACGCGAAGGCCCGGGCCGAGGCCGTCGGCGCGACCGCGAACGTCGGGATCGCCGAGCGTGCCGAGCGGCTGATCGTGACCGGCGTCGCCGTGCTGCTGGCCGGCCTGGGCGTGCCCTACGTCCTGCCGGTCGTCCTGTGGATCCTGGGCGGCCTGGGCCTGGTCACGATCGGGCAGCGCATCTGGGCCGTCCGCGGCCAGCTGCGTGTCCCGCCGACGCGATGAGCCGGGCGACCGACACCGCGACCGAGTGGGCGTTCGCGGCGGGATGGCGCGTGGTGCGGGTGCTGCCCGAGCGCGCGGCCTACCGGACGTTCGACCGCGCGGCCGACGCGCTGTGGCGCCGGCGCGGGGGCGACGTCGTGCAGCTGGAGCGCAACCTCGCGCGCGTGCATCCGGGCGCGAGCCCGGCAGACCTGCGCGATCTGTCCCGGCTCGGCATGCGGTCCTACCTTCGGTACTGGTGCGACGCGTTCCGCCTGCCGACCTGGTCGCCGGCCCGGATCAACGACACCTTCGACCTCGTCGGCGTCGAGCGGCTCGACGACGCCATCCGGACGGGCACCGGAGCCCTGGTCGCGCTGAACCACGGCGGGAACTGGGACCACGCGGGCGCGTGGGCGACGTTGAGGTACGGAACGCTCACGACGGTCGCCGAGCGGTTGCGGCCGGAGGGGCTGTACGAGCGCTTCGTCGCCTACCGCGAGTCCTTGGGCATGGAGATCGTGCCGCTGGGCGAGCCCGGTCTCGTGCGGACCCTGGCCCGCCGTCTGCGGGAAGGGCGGCTCGTCCCGCTGCTCGGAGACCGCGGCCTGTCCCGCACCGGGGGGATCGTCGACCGGTTCGGCGAGCCCGCCGCGCTGCCGGCCGGGCCGGCCGTCCTGTCGATCATGACCGGAGCGCCGTTGATCCCGGCGGTGTCCTGGTACGCGGGGGAGCGGGCCGTGACGGCGCTCGGCCCGACGATCCCGGTCCCGCCGGACGGCACCACCGCCGAGCGGACGCAGCGGATGGTCCAGCAGGTCGCCCAGCACCTGGAGTTGGGCCTGCGTGAGCATTCCGTCGACTGGCACATGCTGCAGCCGGTCTGGCTGGAGGACGCCCGGCGCGAGCGGGCCCGGGAGGGCGCGCGGTGAAGGTCGGACTGGTCTGCCCCTACGCCTGGGACGTGCCCGGGGGCGTCCGCACGCACGTCGCGGACCTGGCCGAGTCGCTGCGGGACCACGGGCACGAGGTCCGGGTGCTCAGCCCGGCGGCCGACGCGGACGCGCTGGAACCCGGGGTCGACGACGCCGGGCGTGCCGTCCCGATCCGGTTCAACGGCTCGGTCGCCCGCTTGAGCTTCGGCGTGAGGACGACCCGCACCGTGCGCGCCTGGATCCGCGACGGCGACTTCGACGTGCTCCACCTGCACGAGCCCATCGCCCCGAGCGCGTCCCTGCTGGCCACGTGGATCGCGCGCGGGCCGCTCGTCGCGACCTGGCACTCCTCGTACGACCGGTCGCGCACGCTGTCGGCCAGCTACTACATCAGCCAGACCGTGATGGAGAAGATCCGCGGGCGGATCGCC